>JBDSJK010000060.1:0-8583 GCA_039917535.1 Burkholderiales bacterium | reverse complement strand
ACGGCGCGGCCCTCTCAGGGTTGGCCGGCGGCGTGCTCGCGCCGCTCACGGGCCTGTTGCCCACCTCTGGCGGGGCCTACATTGCCAAAGCCTTCATCACCATCATCACCGGCGGTGCCGCCGTGATTTCCGGAACCCTGTCGAGCGCGATGATCTTCGGCACGGTAAATCAAATCGTATCGTTTGCGTCGAATCCGGTCGTCGGTGAAATCGCGATGCTGGCGCTCGCCATCGTGCTGCTGCGCTTGATGCCCCAGGGGATTACCGGCCGTTTCTTCCGGAACAGCACATGAGTTCGGCTTGGCGATCCGCAGGCCAAATGCGTTGGGGGTGGTTCATCGCTTCGGCTGCCGTGCTTCTTTTGCTGCCGCTGGTCCAAGACACTCACACGCCTACTGTGCTATTGATTTGGGCACTGTTCGCGCTGTCGTTGGGCTTGATGTGGGGTTACGCGGGCATATTGAGTTTCGGCCATTCCGCTTATTTTGGGCTGGGTGCGTATGCCTACGCGATCGCCGCCGTGAATATCGGCGAGAGCACGGTACCGTTGTTGCTTGCGATTCTGATCCCAGCCGCCGCTGCCGCAGTCATCGGCGCCATGATGTTTTACGGACGCGTCAGCGACGTTTACATGGGTGTGATCACCCTTGTTGTCACGCTGATTTTGTTCAAGTTCATGAGCGCGACAGCGGGAGATCAATACATGATCGGCGATGCGCGCCTGGGCGGATTCAACGGCATTCCTGGATTTCCCACCTTGAACGTACCCGGTGCGCCACAACTGTCATTATTTGGCGTGCCGACCTATTACGTTTGCGCCTTGTCGCTACTGGCGTGTTATCTCATATGCCGCTGGATATTGGCACGCTCCTTCGGCCGCATCCTGCTCGGCATACGCGAAAACGAAACCCGGTGCGAATTGTTGGGCTACAATGTTCCCGCTTGTCAAACGGCGATCTTCTCCATTTCCGCCGCCATGGCCGGGCTCGCGGGATGTTTCTTCGCGAATTGGGCGGAGATCGTTACGCCCAGCGTGTTCAGTTTGCAACAATCGGCCGAAGTCATTATCTGGACCATCGTCGGCGGCGTGGGCACCTTGATCGGGCCCATCCTCGGCGCGATGGCGCTCGGCATGATTAAGCTACTGCTCGGCCAGCAAACGCTGATCAACAATTTTCTGGTGTTTGGGACCATCCTGATCGTAGTCGTGCTCGCCATTCCGCGTGGCGTCGTGCCCGTGCTACAACAGTTGTGGGGCAAGCGCACTTGGCGCGGACGCGATTCGAGCGGCGGTACGGCGCGGCGGCGCCTCGCGGTCAATCCCACGGAGCGATCATGAGCGGCGTGGTAGAAACCCACGAGCTCAGCATGCGCTTCGGTGGTGTGGTCGCGGTGAACAACGTCAATTTTAGTTTGCGCGAACGGGAATTGCGCTGCCTGATCGGTCCCAATGGTGCAGGCAAGAGTACGTTTTTCAAGTGCCTGACGGGGCAACTCCGACTCAACCACAACAGCGGACGGGTGTTCATACGCGGCAACGACGTCACCGGCTGGCTACCCCATAAAATCGTGCGCTTGGGCGTGGGCATCAAGACCCAAGTGCCGTCGGTGATGAATGGATTGTCGGTCGAAGAAAATCTCTGGCTCGCCGCACGCCGCATCCATGGCTGGAACGGCAGCCTCGGCGCGAGGGAAGAAATTTTGGCGGAGCTGCAGTTGACTCCATTGTCCAAGCAGCTCGTCGGTGAACTGGCCCACGGCCAACGCCAACTGGTGGAAATCGGCATGGTGTTGGTGCAGCGGCCTTGGCTGGTGTTGCTCGACGAGCCCGCCGCCGGCATGACAGGCGATGAAGTTGACCGGCTGGCAAAAGTCATACGACGCATTAACCAAACCGCCTCGGTAATCGTGGTCGATCATGACATGGAATTTGTCCGCATGCTGGGTTCGCGCGTCACGGTGTTTCACCAAGGCCAAGTGCTGATGGAAGGGCAATGCGACGAAGTGCTGGGTGATGCACGGGTGCGGGAAGTGTATATCGGAACGCGAGCGACATGAGCACGAACGCAACTCAACTTGACTCGGCGAGAATATTACTCGAAGTTCAAGATCTTCATGCCGGCTATGGTTCGGTTCCGGTGTTGCACGGCGTGTCGTTCGCATTAAAAGAGGGCGACGCACTCGGCGTGGTCGGTCACAACGGCATGGGCAAATCCACGTTGCTTAAAACCATTATGGGGCACTTGCCGGTGAAGTCCGGTCACATTACCATTGATGGTATCGAAGCCACACACCAGCCCGCCCACATACGCAGCCGCGCCGGCATCGCCTATGTGCCGCAAGGGCGCGGCATCTTGCCGGGCTTAAGCGCGTTGGATAACCTACGCCTCGCCTGGCGCGGAGAGCCTTCCGAGAGCGAGCGGGAGGCGGTCGATCGTGTGGTGGCATTTTTTCCGCGCCTGGCGCAACTGCTAGATCGGCGCGGCGGCGCGCTCTCCGGCGGTGAACAGCAGATATTGGCGCTAGCGCGCGCGCTGGTTCCTCATCCGTGGATTTTATTGTTGGATGAACCCTCTGAGGGGATACAGCCTTCTATCGTGCAGGAGATCGGCCGCACGCTGGCCAAGCTGCGACTACAAGCCAACCTGACGATGATCATCGTCGAGCAGAATCTGGACCTCGTCCTCGACGTGGCGACGCGCATTGCGGTGTTGGAAAAAGGCCGCATCGAGCGCGAGTTCGCCGCCCACGAGATCGGCGCTAGTGGCGCGCTGGCTGCGGCGCTGGGGATGGGATCGGTGCGTATGACTCGAGGTGTCGGTTCGCCCGCAAGTGCACCGTCCACCATGCCTCACCACTCCAAGAACCAATCTGGAAGCTATTCTCCACGGGTCGAAGGTTTGAAAGTCGCGCCAGAAATGAATCTAGCAAACAAGCCACCACAAAACGCTACGCCAACTTTAGCAATGGGAAACACCATGTCTACTGTCAAACGACCCACGCTGGAACAGATGAAGGGCATCGTTGCATCGCTGCATATGAGCATGTCCGATCACGAGGTCAGCGAATATCTTGAAGTGATGGAGGGATCTTTTCAGGCCTATGACCGCCTCACCCAGCTCCCCGATTACCTGCCGCCCGTGCGTTACCCGAGGACGCCTGGTTATCGCCCCGCAGCCGCCGAGAACACGCTCAACGCCTGGGCAGTCAAGACCGAGGTGCGCGGCGCGGCCTATGGTCCGTTGAGCGGCAAGCGCGTGGTGTTGAAAGACAACGTTTGTCTCGCGGGCGTGCCGATGATGAACGGTGCGTCGACCTTGGAAGGTTACGTGCCCGATATAGACGCAACCATCGTCACGCGCATTTTGGACGCCGGCGGCACCATCGTCGGCAAGGCCCATTGTGAACAATTCTGCTTGTCCGGCGGCAGTCACACCAACGCGGCGGGACCGGTTCATAATCCCTACAAATATGGCCACACCACGGGTGGCTCGTCGAGCGGCTCCGGCGCGCTGGTGGGTTCCGGTGAAGTCGAGATGGCCATCGGCGGCGATCAAGGCGGCTCGATACGCATGCCCGCCTGCTGGTGCGGTTGTTACGGCATGAAGCCTACCCATGGTTTGGTCCCCTATACCGGTGTGATGCCCATCGAAGCGACCATAGACCACACGGGGCCGATGACGACGACGGTCGCGGACAATGCGCTTTTGCTGGAAGTCATTGCCGGCGCCGACGGGCTGGATCCGCGCCAGTATGACGTGCGCGTAGACAAGTACACGACGGCATTGGGTCGTGGTGTCGCGGGGCTAAGGATAGGTGTGGTGACTGAAGGCTTCGGCCACGCCGTTAGCGAAAACGATGTCGACCAAAAAGTTCGCCAGGCCGCCGAGCGTTTGCGTACACTGGGCGCCAGCGTCGAGGAAGTTTCCATCCCCATGCATCTCGATGGTCCAGCGATCTGGACGCCCATCGCGCTGGAGGGTTTGCAGGCGCAAATGATGCATGGCAACGGCATGGGTTTTAACTGGAAGGGCATGTACACCACCAGTCTGCTCGATGCCCATTCCAATTGGCGCGCACGTGCCAATGAGTTGTCGCGCACGTTGAAGATTTCGATGTTTGTCGGCGAATATTTTATCCGCAACTATCGCGGCCATTTTTATGCCAAGGCGCAGAACCTCGCGCGGCAACTCAAAAAGGCTTATGACGATGTTCTGGGACGCTACGACCTGTTGCTCATGCCGACGTTGCCCTTTAAAGCGCCACCCATTCCGCCGCAAAATGCGCCGCTGGCCCATTGGTGCGAGGCCGCTTTTGCCATGCTCCCCAATACCTGTCCCTTTGACGTGACCGGACATCCGGCCATGAGCGTGCCGTGCGGCATGAGCCAGGGCTTGCCGATTGGCATGATGCTCATCGCGCGCCACTACAACGAGTCGACGATTTACCGCGCCGCTCACGCTTTCGAGCAAATCGGGGACTGGCGCAATATGTGATGGCGGATAATCCGTTCGCATCGTCGCGATTTCAGTCGGCGACCAGCGATCAACAGCGTCCTCAGAACGGACTGTCCTACGTTCGCGGCGCAACGCAGGACCCCCTGCGTTTCATCACTCTGCACGCGCTGCTGGACGAAACCGTGAAGCAACATGGTCCCCGCGACGCGGTGATCTTCGCCCACACACGCGAACGCTTGTCCTGGTACGACCTGCAGCGCCGCGCCGATGAAGTGGCCACCGGATTGTTGGCGCTAGGCATCAAGCGCGGCGACCGCGTCGGCATCTGGGCGCCGAACTGTGTCGAGTGGTTGTTGACGCAATTCGGCACCGCGCGCATCGGCGCGATTTTGGTCAACATCAATCCCGCCTACCGTACTTCCGAGTTGGAATACGCGCTCAACAAAGTCCAGTGCAAAGTGTTGATCATGGCGCGCGTGTTGAAGTCTAGCGACTACGTCGTCATGCTGAAAACCCTGGCGCCGGAAATCGATAAACATTCGGCTCATCAGCGATTGCAGCTAGCGCGTTTTCCGGATCTTGAATACGTGATCTTGATCGGTGCCGGCGAAAAACCGGCGGGCGTGATGGCGTTTGACAAGCTCGTACGCATTGCTGGACCGGCCCATCACTCGCGCCTTCCGGTATTGTCCGCCGCGCTCGATCCCGATGACCCAATCAACATTCAATTCACCAGCGGTACGACGGGTGCGCCCAAGGGCGCGACGCTGACGCACTTCAACATTGTCAATAACGCGCGCTATACTGCCGCCGCCATGGCGCTCACGGCGCGCGATAAGGTGGTGATCCCAGTGCCGCTGTATCATTGCTTTGGCATGGTGATCGGTGTGTTGGCATGTACTGCCGTGGGCGCGACCATGGTGTTTCCCGGCGCGAGTTTTGACGCCCTCGAGATGTTGCAAGCAATTCAGCAATATCGTTGCACCGCGCTGCACGGCGTGCCGACGATGTTCATCGCCGAGTTAGATCATCCAGATTTCCGCGACTATGACTTGTCATCGTTGCGTACCGGTGTCATGGCTGGCGCACCGTGCCCCATCGAAACCATGCGCCGCGTGGTGAGCGACATGCACATCAAAGAAATCACCATCGCCTACGGCATGACGGAGACCAGCCCGATTTCATTTCAGTCCGGCATCGACGATCCCTTGGAAAAGCGCGTGTCCACCGTGGGCCGCATTCAGCCCCATGCCGAGGTCAAGATCATCGACGACACAGGCCGCATCGTGCCGGTGGGCAAACAAGGCGAACTTTGCACGCGCGGTTATCTAGTCATGCTAGGCTATTGGGACGATGACGATCGCACCGGTGAAGCCATCGACAAAGCCGGTTGGATGCATACCGGCGACTTAGCGACCATCGACGCCGACGGCTATTGCAACATTGTCGGCCGCGTGAAGGACATGCTCATTCGCGGTGGCGAAAATGTCTACCCGCGCGAGGTGGAAGAATTTTTGTTTCGCCACCCCAAAATCCAGGCCGCCTCGGTGTTCGGCGTACCCGAGGCGAAATACGGCGAAGAAGTCTGTGCGTGGATTGTGTTGAAGCCGGGGCAATCGGCCAACGCGGAAGAAATCCAAACGTTCTGCCAAGGCCAAATCGCCCACTATAAAATTCCGCGCACCATACGCTTCGTTCCTGAGTTCCCGCTCACAGCGACCGGTAAGCCGCAAAAATTTCTCATGCGTGAGGCGATGATGCGGGAACTTAGGCTATGGAAACTAAGCACGCCTTAGTATCGTAGGGCAATGAAATGGACTCCTCCCAACCCAGCGGCGCGAAGGAGCCGCCTCACAGTCAAGCCAAGAAGAACGCCGCCCTGTACCGTGAGCCTTGGCTGTTGAGCTGCGCACCGGCATTGGCGTATCTTAGTGCGCAGGCCACCGTCACTATTTACGCGCAGCGCATGCGCATCGAGCAGGCGTTTCGCGATACCAAAAACACCGCGTTGGGCATGTGGGCTTAAGCCATACGGGTAGCAGGGGGTGCGAGCGCCTGCAGGTACTGCTGCTCATCGCGCGCATCGCACAAATGGCACCGCGTCTTATCGGTGAGGCCGCCCAGGCGCATCAATTGGAACTGCAATTCATGAGCACGAACCGCACCCAGCGTCGCGAAATCCCGGTCATGACACTGGCACGGCGTGTCATCGATCCTCCGTCACTACTGCGCTCGCTCGGCGATGTGTCGCGGCTGGGGCACGCCATCCATGCTCAAATCAACAACGCGGTCCCAGAGCCCCTCTGCTCTACATAATTCGGGGGGAAACCTCAGAGCCTGGCTCGAATTATTCGTTCTGACATTCCCCAGCAGCAAGCGTAGATCCTGGGTGGAATGAAATGCAACTCGGGCGCATCTTCGCCCCGGTGAGTGAACGGTGCTGGCAATTACGTTATTGAAAAGGCTATGGTTTTCCCGGCTGGGTCGAGATGGGCTTACTGCCTACCAACAGGGCTATACGCGTTCGGGAAAGGGGAGGCCCAAGACGCGGAAGAGGCTTGCCGGTAACTTATCCGGCCGGGGCAATCGGGTAATGGATTGCCCGTTCTCCTCGTAGTGCAAGTAGGTGATTCTGGACAACGCCATCAACGCCTTGTCCAAGGTCAGGGCATCAGGGTTGTCGTCGGTGGTACCAAAGGCCTGGTGTAGTTTTTCCTCAAAGAGGCGGGTGATCTTCAAGGCAAGCATGGCGATGAATACAGGTCCCTTTGTTCGCGTGGCGTTGCGTAGAAAGATCGGCCGTACTTCCCAGAACCCGATTTTCAAGGCGCGGAAGTTGCGCTCGACTTGTCGCCGGCTTCTTGCCCGCCAGCAGCATCCGACTCGCCCGAACCTGCCGTCTCACTGCTTCGTCCATTCGCTTTGCCACCATGCGCCGTCCCCAATATTTGCCCAGTATTTGTCCAGTATCGGTAACGCACAACGGACTCAATAGTTGTCATTAGTTGTGGAAAGATCAATAATTTGAATAGCAACCCCCGTTGAGTAAAAACCCAAGGCTCGGTAAAATACATTTATTGCTACGCGGATCGCACCGTACGAACGACCGGAGCCCATAGATGACTATTGCCATATTCCCCATCACCCAAAATTTCGCCGCCGAGATCGGCGATGTGGATTTGTCGCAGCCTATCGCGGTCGCGGATATTACCGCTATCAAAGAAGCGTTTTGGAAATACTCAGTGCTGATTTTTCCCGAACAGAAATTAACCGCCCAGCAACATCTCTCCTTCGCGAGAAATTTTGGGCCGCTGGAGACCAGCATCACCACCTTTCGCAAGGGCGAGAAATTACGCGTCGGCGAAGAGATTGCCGACGTGTCCAACATAAGCCCGGAAAACGCATTGCTCGATCGTGCAAGCCGGCAACATTTGTACAATCTCGGCAATCGTTTATGGCATACCGACAGCTCGTTCCGCGCCTTGCCTGCGTTAACGTCGCTGTTGTATTCACGTTCCATTCCGCCCGTGGGCGGTCACACGGAGTTTGCCGACGAGCGCGCCGCTTACGACGCCTTGAGCGACGAGATGAAACGCCGCCTCGAAGGCCTGATCGCGGAACACTCCATCTTCAACTCCCGCGCGCGTTTGGGCTTCACTGATTTTTCCGACGACGAGCGCCAAGCACTGCCGCCTGTCCCGCAAATGCTGGTGCGCACCATTCCACAAAACGGCCGCAAGTCGCTCTACGTCGCGTCCCATATCGGCAAGATATTTGGCCTGCCCGATAGCGAAGGCCGCGCGTTGGCCGATCAACTCATCGCACACGCCACCCAGCGTCAATTCGTCTACACCCATCGCTGGCGCGTACATGATCTCGTCATGTGGGACAACCGCTGCACCATGCATCGTGGCACCGAATTCGATGACGCCCGCTGGCCGCGCGATATGCAGCGCGCGACAGTATCCGACATCGCGAACACCTGCGAGCAGGCGGGTGTGCAGCTTGAGGCGGCGTAACGGTTCGGAAGAAGTTATTGCGCTAGCCATTCCCCGCTCAGGGAAGTCTCTTCAGCGGACCGAAACAAGCGCTGAGGTTGGGCTGCTGACACACGATGTAAGTGGTC
>JBDSJK010000059.1:0-3346 GCA_039917535.1 Burkholderiales bacterium | reverse complement strand
TTCGGCGAAATGCACCCGTTCTTCGCAGCCTGGGGTTTCCACTCGCGCAATGCTCTGCTCAATAAGTGCAAGGGCGCCATCAACGTCGCCCTGCCTTGCCATCGCTTCAGCCAATACCGCCTTCACGTAAGGTATGCGGATCTTGCCTCCACTCGCTTCCCAGACGCCATGAGCGGTCTTCAGCCTCGCGTAGCCCTCCGCGACATGGCCTTCGCGGATAAGCGCGAGTCCGTATCGTGCTGGCGCCAACAGCGCCCAGAGAAACGGCATACTGTTTTCGCGGCCTATGCGTTCGCATTCCGCCGCATATTCGCGCTGCTTTTTGCCATCGCAGAGATGATCGAAAACATCGGCTCCGGTCGATAAGGCGAAGCCCAGATCGAACGGGTGGCCCAGCCGGCGTGCGTGTGATTCGTTTTCTGCAAGCAGTCTTACCGCTTTGTTTGGGTAACCCAGCATCCAGGTACAGATCGCCCGATATACACCGGCCACTGTTTTGGGGTCTTGGTTGAGCATGGTCAACAGATGGCCGTGCTTTTCGGCACGGTAAAGTTCCATCACCTTTTCGCCGTGATGCAGCGCTGCGATCAAATTGCCCATCCAAAAATAGCGTGCCGCGGCAGCCGTGTGCCCCAAAATTTGCAAACCTGCATGGCCTGTCGTTTTTGCGACGTCGAGAATTTCGTCTGCCCACACCTGAGATTCCGCCACCCGACCTTGGGTCAGCAGATTCATCAGCAGACCCCAAATGATCAATGGCAACGCATCGATTTGCCCAAGGGATTTCGCCAATGGCAACGCAGGATGTAGACTAGTCCACACTTCTGGTGTAGCCCAACCCTTGAACGCGATCCACGCGGTACCCAAGGGAATTCGCAGAGCCAATTCACCCGCATCGCGTTCGGCGGATTGCGCGAGAGTCGCGAGTACGTCTAGCCCCTTATTCAGATGCGAGATCGATTCGGTCAGCGCCATCCGGGCCAGTGCTAATTCACCGGCTTTTCGCCAAAGGGGAATGGCCTTCGATGCTTGGCCGCCGTGACCGTAGTGGTGCGCGAGTACTTCAGGTTTAGTAGTATTGATTTGCGGAACATGCTGCTCAATAGCTTCTGCAATGTTGCCGTGTAATGCTTGACGTCTACTCTTGAGCAGCGATTCATAGGCCGCGTCTTGTACTAAGGCATGTTTGAAGGTGTAGGTCACGTCCGGGAATGTTCCTTTGCGAAAGGCAAGGCCGGACGCCGTGAGACGATTCAGCGCTGCGTCAAGATCCGTTTTCGACCCAGGCGCCACTGCTGCGATCAGTGCGTAGCTAAAGATCCGGCCAATGGCGGCACCCATTTGCGCCATTTCTTTGCTAGTCCCGAGTCGATCCAGCCGCGCCATCAGGGAATCCTGTAGCGTAGCGGGAATATTGGTGCGGTGCGTGGAAGCCACGTAAACGTAATCGTCTTGCGCCTCTCGCAATTCACCCGACTCGAGAATTGATTTGGTCAGCTCTTCCAAATACAGTGGCACACCGTCGGTCCTGTTGACGATCTGATCCAACAAATCGCCCGGTAGTGCTTTGCCCTTGGTCAGCTCGGTGACGATGGCGGTGCTTTGGGCCTTAGTTAATTTCGATAAATTCAGGCTCGTCACATGGTCATGCTGGGACCAGCGCGATTGGAACTCAGGCCGGTGTGTCAGGACGATCAATAGCGGCGTGGTGCGTGTGCGGTCGATGAGCTGACCCAAGATTTCCAGGCTGGTAGGATCAGCCCAGTGTAAATCTTCAAACAGAATTACGGACGGGTGCTTGCGCGCCACCGCTTCGCTGAGATCCACTAAGGCACGCGCCGTTTCATCCTTAAATTTTTGCGGCGTTATAGCCAACTTGCCGTAGCGATCCTCAAAGGGAATCGAAAGGATCGACGCTATGAAGCGAACGTCGGTAATGGGGCGGCCATATCCCTCGACCACCAGGGCTTCAAGCTTATCGAGCCTGGACTCGGAAGTTTCGTCGCGCGCGAACTTCAGTACCCGTTCAAAATTGTCGATGCTCGGGTAGTAAGCGCTGTTAGTGTGAAACGGTGAGCACTGAAAGCGCAACGCCTGCACGCCTTGCAGCTCTAAGCGCTCGAGAAACCCACTGAGGACGCGGCTTTTCCCGATGCCCGGTTCACCGCTGAGCACGACGATCTGCCCCTCACTTTTCTGCGCGCGTTGCCAGCAATCCAGCAACAATCCTATCTCTCGTTCGCGACCCACGAGCGGGGTGAGTTGTTCGCCGTGGCTGGCTTCGAACCGGCTGGTGGCTTCACTGATGCCCGCTATGCACCAGGCGTGAACGGGTTCTCTGATGCCTTTGAGTTCGTGCTCGCCTAAATCAGTGAGGTCGAAGGTGTTGCCGATCAAGCGCCGCGTAGAACTAGCAACGACGATTTGATCGGGGGCGGCCAATCCTTGCAGCCGCGCCGCGAGATTGGGGGTGGAGCCGATGGCCAGCTTGGATTGATCGCCGACTCCAGCTTGTTCACCGACGACGACCGCGCCGGTGGCGATGCCGACGCGGACTGAAAGCTTCTCGGTGAGAGAGGTGTGCTGGATGGTTTGAGTGATTTCTAGCGCGGCGCGAATAGAACGTTCCGCATCGTCTTCGTGAGCAGTAGGCCAACCGAAATAAGTCAAAAGGCCATCGCCCACGTAACGGGCGACGAAGCCTTCATATCGAGAAATGACTTTACCGCAGCGGTTGCGGTAGTCGTGCAACAAACTACGCAGTTCTTCCGGATCGAGTTTTTCCGATAATGCTGTCGAACCAACCAAGTCACAAAACATGACGGTGAGTTGGCGACGTTCGCCGCTGGGGAATTGCCCTGTGATCGGCTCTGGACTTGGTTCTACGGGTGGTTCTCGTTTGCGCCTTTCCACAAATTGGGGCGGCGCTTGGCTGATATTTGAATTTGAATTGCGCAGTTCTGCTGCGGCTTTGAGTATTGTTTTGCGGGGGCCGAGCGGCAGCCCTAGGTCTTTAAGATTGGTATCGGTCAATTCCGGCAAATGATCAAGCGCTACTTCTTCGCGCTCGAACACGTCGGCGTAGCGTTCTAGATCGAGGGCGGTAAGCCATTCGCGAATGGTGGCCATTTTGCTAGTTCCTCCGGTCCTGGGTATCGGACATTGAATTGCGCGCGTTCAAGTTCATATCGGCGCAGGGATTCATTTTGTAACCTGAACTTTGCCGGTCACCCGTAAATACGGTAAACTGGTTTCCATGAAAACCACCATAGAAATTCCCGATCCATTATTCCGCCGAGTCAAATCGCTAGCGGCCGAGCGCGGATTATCTCTCAAGGACTTTGTT
>JBDSJK010000058.1:0-7775 GCA_039917535.1 Burkholderiales bacterium | reverse complement strand
GCTCCCAAGCGAGATGATCCTTCGCGCAACTCGCGCGCCAGCGACAATGATTCAAACTCACCGTCGCAGTCCGCAACGGTGGCAAGATCTCGCGCATTTAGGTAGGAGCGGGCCAGTGCAGGGCTATCCGACAAAGCCCAGCGATATTTCAACTGTCCGTTTAAAAAAAGATCGATGTCTTGCGGGGTGCGCAGCATCCCATCGTTGTGTAATGTTTCCAGGCCCCACGATAATGCGTTCGCGCCACTAGGGAAAAACGTGTCTCCATGTTGCAACATGGTCAACCACAGCCTGGAATCACCCGTCGACACGAACAGCCTTTCCGCTGGATAACAGGGGCTGGAGTCGATCAAGGTACGATTGCTCCGGGCCTTCCACCGCGATATTGAGTATCGAGTCGTCGAACTTAACCTTCCAATGCATGTTGCCCGCAAAGTAACCGAGTTCAAGTGCCGCGGCATTATCCCTTGCTCGTAACTTGAGCCACGTGGTCTCTTGTATTCGCACAACGATGGCACAATCCGTCCCCAGCATCAAAACCGCACCATTGGTCAATTGCTCGGAACGAGGCAGTGCAATGGCGACCTCGGTGCCTTTGTCAGTCGTTATCCGCAGTCTATGCCTGAGCGTATCCTGTTTATTGAGCAGGATGTAGTGAACGACGCCATGATGCTCAATATCATGCAGCCGATGAGCTGTTTCGTTATCGGTCGCGTGGCCTACAATTCGCGTGAGCGTATGCATACAGTCTGACAAAAAGCAGGACCCAATTGATGGCGCCTGCGGTTAGAGCGCTAAAGCATTATGGCGAGAAAATCGCTCGCCGCCATGTTGATTGCCCCTGAATGGCTGAGCCCACTGCCCTATCGCTCGAAAGCGACAGGGCAGTGGCGGCAGCCTTAGCGGTGGGCGATTTCCTTCTCGTTCGGAATACCGGGTATCGGCGCTTCCGAGGTACCGACCGTTTTGCGAGTAATGGCTTCCACCATTTCGCGCGTGCCTTCAGGGTCGGTAATCCACTTCTTGTAGAAGTCGTACGGGCACGCCGCAACACCTTTGTCGCCTTCGTGGGAATTGATCTTGCCGGTGTAGCCGCGATGCAGCAGTTTGAACAAATGGTTCTCGGACTGCATGTTCTTGCGCGCATCACGGATCAAAAATTTGGACAACGCGGCATACTGCACGCCCATGTCTTCTTCGCCGCATTCGCCCAACGTGCGGCCGTCAAAGCCGATGATGGCAGAGTGACCGAAATAAGAATAGACGCCATCGAACCCGGCGGCGTTTGCAACTGCGACGTAGGTGTTGTTCGCCCAGGCCATTGCTTTGGCCATGACGATCTGCTGCTCTTTCGCGGGATACATGTAACCTTGGCAGCGTATGATCAATTCGGCGCCGCGCATGGCGCAGTCACGCCAAATTTCCGGATAGTTGCCATCGTCACAAATAATCAGGCTGATCTTTAGACCCTTCGGACCGTCGGAAACATAAGTGCAATTGCCGGGATACCAGCCTTCGATTGGCACCCAAGGCATGATCTTGCGATACTTTTGCACGATCTCACCCTGGGTGTTCATCAGGATCAGTGTGTTGTAAGGTGCTTTGTTGGGATGCTCTTCGTGGCGTTCGCCGGTCAATGAAAACACGCCCCACACATTGGCCTTGCGGCAAGCCGCCGCAAAAATTTCCGTTTCCTCTCCAGGAATAGAGGCCGCGTTGTCGTACATCTCTTTGCTGTCATACATGATGCCGTGGGTCGAATACTCGGGAAAAATCACCAGGTCCATGCCGGGCAAACCGGTTTTCATGCCAGTGACCATGTCCGCGATTTTGTGGCAATTCTCCAACACCTCTTTTTTGGTGTGCAAACGTGGCATTTTGTAGTTGACGACGGCGACGCCGACGCAATCATTACTGCTAGAAATATCTCCGTGTAACATCTTTACTTCTCCTCTAAAAAATTGCAGGTTGCCCCGCGTCGACAAACTATACCGTGAGGTACGAGTGAATCTTCTGGGTGTCCACCGACTCCTTCGGTCCCTGGTAGACGAATTCCCCTTTTTCGATAATGAGAAATCGATCGGCGATTTCCATCGTGAAACTCAAAACTTGTTCCGATACCACAACGGAGAAGCCGCGCTCTACCTTGAGCTTGTTCAATGCTCTCGCGATGTCCTTGATAATGGACGGCTGCAGCCCTTCCGTAGGCTCGTCTAGCAGCAATAATTTCGGATTGGTTACCAGCGCGCGCGCGATTACGAGTTGCTGTTGTTGACCACCCGACAGGTTGCCGCCCTTGCGGTCTTTCATTTCTCGCAGCACAGGAAAAGTGCCGTAGATGTACTCTGGAATGGCGGCGTCCGGCGTGGCTTCCATACCCGTTCGAATATTCTCTTCAACGGTCAAATAGGGAAACACCATGCGGCCTTGTGGCACGTAGGCCATACCTTGTGCCACACGCTCGTAACTCTTGGACTTGGATAGCTCAACGCCGTTGAGAAGCACCCTCCCACTCTTCACGGGAATTATGCCGATCAGGGACTTAAACAGTGTCGTTTTGCCCATGCCGTTACGGCCCATGATCGCGACAGTTTCACCTTCTTCCACATCGAAGTTGATATCGCGAATGACATGGCTTTCACCATAGTAGACGTTAAGGTGGGTTACTTTCAGCATGATCTAGAGGCCCAAGTAAGTTTCGATTACTTTGGGATCGTTCTGCACCTGATCCATGCTGCCCTCGCTCAAAACTTTGCCTTGATGTAGAACCGTCACGCGATGGGCGATCTTGCGAACAAATTCCATATCGTGTTCGATCAGGATGATGGAGCGACCTTTAGAGATCCGATTGAGCAACTCAGCCGTCAGATCCCGTTCCCGTGCGCTCATCCCGGCGACCGGCTCATCCAGCAACAACAATTCCGGCTCTTGCATCAGCAGCATGCCGATCTCCAGCCATTGCTTTTGACCATGGCTCAGTGTGCCCGCCTTGGTGTCCAATTCATCCTTCAGATACATTTCCTGTGCGACCTGATTTACCCGCTCATTGATCTCTGGTGTGGATTTAAAAAACAACGCAGCGGCGATGCCACGCTGCTTGGGATAGGACAGCTCCAAGTTTTCCCAAACGGTTAGATCTTCATACACTGACGGCGTTTGAAATTTCCGACCAACCCCCGCGCGAGTGATCTTGTACTCGGTCGTCTTGGTGAGTTCGTTACCTTTGAATTTGATGCTGCCGGAGGATGGTTTAGTCTTACCGCAAATCATGTCAAGTAAAGTCGTCTTGCCCGCACCGTTGGGTCCAATTACACAACGGAGCTCGTCTTTTTCAACGAATAAGCTTAGGTTATCCACTGCTTTGAAGCCGTCGAAAGACACGGTGAGATCGGAAACGGAAAGAATCTCGGTGCTCATTGCGATCCCGTTTCAAGGTTTTTGCCGACCGGTGTTTTGAGGGTTTCTGCTTGTTTCTTGCCCAAGCGTAGCTTCTCCATCAAACTCGCCAAACCACCTGGCAGGAACATGACTACGACGATGAAGAGTAGTCCAATGAAATACAGCCAATACTGAACAAAATTTTCCGAGAAGAAAGTTTTTGCATAGCTCACGACCAATGTTCCATAGACGGCGCCAATGAGCGACAGACGCCCGCCGACCGCGGCATAGATCACCATCTCGATAGACGGCACAATGCCGACCAGCGAGGGCGATGCTAAGCCCACCTGCAGGCTGAACATGGCCCCCCCGATCGCCGAAAACAAAGCGGCGACGGAAAATACAAATGCCTTGAACATCGCCGGATCATAACCAGAGAAGCGCACTCGATCTTCGCGATCGCGGATAGCGACCAACACTTTTCCAAGACGGCTTTTTAGGATGAAACGGCCAATAATAACGGTCAGCAACAGCAATACCGCCGTTACGTAATACATGATGACTTTGGCCCTGTCTTGATCTAAGTCCATGCCCATGAAAGTCTTGAAGTCGGTGATCCCGTTTATGCCACCGGTATAGCCTTGTTGCCCAATGATCACGATGGCCATGATGCCGGCAAGTGCCAGAGTGATGATGGAGAAATAAACAGGCCCGACACGCTTACGAAAATTGACATAGGCCAACACGAAAGCAACCAACGCGGGAATGATCAGGATGGCGGGTATGGTGAACCCGACGTAGTGGAACGGTTCCCACCACCATGGCAATTTTTCGACACTATTCCACGCCATGAAATCAGGCAATCCTGCCTGGCCGAAGAAGGCTGACAACGCGGTGCTCGACGAAGAATCTGCATTGGCGGCTGCTTCGAGCTTCAGAAACATCGCCATCATGTAGCTGCCGAGGCCGAAAAAAACGCCCTGACCCAAACTCAATATCCCACCGTAGCCCCAAATCAGGACTATGCCAACGGCACAGAAACCGAAGGATAGATATTTTGCCGCTAATCCCAACCGAAAGGATTCCAGCGACAGCGGTATTACCACCAGCAACAACACCGCCAGAATGGTCAGCGCATGGCGATTGATGAAATTCCATGGGGCCATCGACTTGCGTTGCATCGCCTTGGCCGACATTACCGCCTCACCTTGCTCGCAAACAAGCCGTTCGGTCGGAAATACAACACGATGATCACGAGCAATAAGATACTTGCACGTGCCATGGACCCACTCATGAAATATTCGAACCAGGACTGCATCTGCCCCATGATGAACGCGGAGGCGATGGTACCCAGCAAATTTTCAACGCCGCCAAACACGACGACAATGAACGTATCGACGATGTAGGACTGGCCGGTCACTGGACCGGTCGAGGCCAACATGGTAAAGGAACTACCGGCGATGCCTGCTAGGCCGCAGCCCAGAGCAAACGTAAACGCATCCACACGCTCGGTGTTGATGCCTACTGCACCACTGATGGTACGGTTTTGTGTAACGGCTCGAATTCGCAGTCCCCAACGAGTCTTAAATAACAAGAAGTAGACCGAGGCAGAGGTGACGATCGCCAGCCCGATGATAAAAATTCGACTGAGCGGAAACGACAAGGTATCGGTCACCTGCCACGCTCCCTGGAGCCATGACACCGTTGGTACCTCAACCTCTTTGGGACTGATAAACTGCCGGTAGGTCTGTTGCAGAATCAGACTCAAACCCCAAGTAGCAAGCATGGTATCAAGCGGCCGTTGATACAAAAAGCGAATCAACCCTCGTTCAAGCACATAACCGAAAGCGAAGGTCACGCAGAATGCCAACACAATGCCGATTAGGAAATACACCCCCATGAAATTGGGGAAATAATGCTCAAACAGAATTGCCGTACCGTAAGTGGTGTAAGCGCCCATGGCCATGAGTTCGCCGTGCGCCATATTAATCACACCCATCAGCCCAAACACAATGGCCAGACCCAGCGCCATCAACATCAAGATGGTAAATACGCTCAGGCCGGTGAATGCCTGCATCGCAAGCATATCGAAATTCATTTACAGGTCTTTCATTTTTACAGTCAGCTCACGTGCCACTATTGCGTCTACGAACAGGCGCCGGCGCTAAGGCACTACCATAAAGCCTCAGCGCCAGACGCCCTAGCAGCGATTACAATTTCGGGAAAGGATTCGGCTCAATCAAGTCTGATTCGTAAATCATGTCGACCTGACCGTCCTTGCGGAACGTCCCGATGCGGGCGTGCTTCCAAAGATGATGGTTAGACTTATGAAATTTGATCTTGCCTTCCGGCCCATCAAACTCCAACTCTGACGATGCAGCGACGACTTTATCGACATCGAAGCTCTTGGCTTTTTCCGCCGCCAATTTCCACATATAGACAGAGGTGTAACCGCAGGACAAGGTGTCGCCGGTGGGGCGATTTGCGCCATACTTTGCCTTAAACGCCTTCACGAATTTTTCGTTCTGGGGATTCTTCAGACTTTGGAAATAACCCATGCAGGTCAAGGTGCCTTCGGCGTTTTCTGCACCGATACCCGAGACCTCTTCTTCAGATACAGCCAGGGAGAGAATCGGTTGGTTCGCGCCTTTGATTCCGGCGGCCGCGAGTTGTTTGAAGAATGCAACGTTACTGCCACCCACCGTGCAGTTCAGGATAACGTCGGGTTTAGCGCCCTTGATCTTATTGATCGCCGAGGAAAATTCGATATGGCCAAGCGGGTAATAATCTTCGCCGACCAGCTTACCGCCAAGGCGCGCTAGCGTTGCTTTCGCGATCTTGATCGTGGTACGCGGCCAAATATAATCGGAGCCGATCATATAAAAGGTCTTGCCCTTGTTCTTGTACAGCCACTCCATCGCCGCGATAACCGATTGGGTCGCTTCTTGCGCGGTGTACATGATGTTGGGAGAAACTTCCAAGCCTTCGTAATAGGTCGGGTAATACAATAGTCCTTTAAGTTTCTCAAATACAGGCAAGACTGCTTTGCGCGATGCCGACGTGTAGCAGCCGAAGACCGCAGTGACTTTATCTTTCTCCAGCAGCTTGCGTGCTTTCTCTGCGAAGGTGGGCCAGTCGCTGGCGCCATCTTCAACCACTGCTTGGATCTTGCGGCCCATGACCCCACCGGCCGCGTTGATCTCCTCGATCGCAAGCTGCTCTGCATCGACCACAGACTTCTCAGCGATGGCGATGGTACCTGTCAGAGAATGCAAAATACCCACTTTGACTGCATCTTCGGCTCGTGCTCCCCCGATAATCCAGGGACCGACAGCTGCTGCCGCACCCAGCGTTGCGCTAGCTTTTATAAAATCACGCCTTTTGGCAAAACTCATCACTACTTCTCCTTTTTAACAACGAATAATAGGTGATCGCCTTGTGAGCAATCTCTCCTTGATCCCCTCATGAACGTTCAACTACGAGACTGTTTGTCACTTCCCCAAAGCACGAGTCATGCCAACCGACGTAAGCAAATAAAAAAGCCCGCGAGCAACGTAGCGTTGCTTGTGGGCTTCTGTGCCGTGCCCCTGCATCGACATCCTTGGCGACCAAGAGCGAAAAACATTTATGACATTACCAGTCAGATACTAAATTACCTCGAAAGCATCAAAAAAGTCAAGTTAGTTCATTATTGAGGCCTGCGCCCTATTAGTGCGTAGGCGCGGGCGACGCACTGAATAGCGGCGGCACGAAGAAAGTCTCAGCGTAAACTTCACTACTTAGGTATCCACGTAGTACAAACAAGGTTTATACTACGTGTCCCCGAAGTAAGTTGCGATCGACCTAAGCTGTCTACTCATTTGGGTATTCGCTCTAGGTGAAGTATTAATGAAAACATCCAATGCGCCGCTGCGTGTAGGGGTCTTATTCTCAAAAACCGGTGTGGCGTCGGCCATCGAATCGTCTCAGTTGCAGGGGACGATGCTGGCCATCGAAGAAATCAACGCTGCTGGTGGCATAGACGGACGGGAACTGTTGCCGATCTATTATGATCCCGGCTCGTTGCCAAGTCAGTATAAGACCCTTGCCGAAAAACTTATCGTAGAAGATGGCGTGCGCGTCATTCTAGGTTGTTATATGTCGAGCGAGCGCAAGGCCGTGCTCCCGCTGGTTGAGCGATTGAATGCGTTGCTGTTTTACCCCACGCTATATGAAGGCTTCGAATACTCGCCCAACGTAATTTACTCCGGGGCAGCGCCCAATCAAAACAGTGTGCAGCTAGCGGAATTCATGATGCATGCATATGGCTCTCGAGTGTACATGGTTGGCTCCGATTATATTTACCCCTACGAATCCAATCGCATCATGAGCGATCTGCTGCTCGAGCACGGTGGCGA
>JBDSJK010000057.1:0-6312 GCA_039917535.1 Burkholderiales bacterium | reverse complement strand
TCATCGGTATTGCCGCGCAGGTCGACGGATTTGTTGAGCATGACATTGCCGGTTGCGACGTCCTTGATGGCGATGTTGATGTTGAGGATCAGATTGCTCACCTTCTGCACCCAGCCGATCAGCACCCGATCGGCGTGCAGTGCTTTGCCTATCTCTAGCTCGCAGCCGTTGCAGGCGTTTAGCGGCTGCATCTCGCGGTTGCGCTCAATCAGCGCCATTTCCGGCTTGTTGTCCACCACGCGGTACAACCCGTTTGTGGTGAATGCCTCGCGCAATTGGTCGCTGATCACAGGGAGCCGCGCATATTCCACATTGGCCGGCGAAAGCTCGTGCTGGTCGTCGAGCAATTCGAAGTCGAGTACCGCAATCGACTTGAGTGGTTCGGCGTGTACAGCCGCACCAATTAACAGCGCCAGGCTGGCCAGCAAAGTCGCGCCGATATTTTTTCTGAGCCTCGCGATTTGTTTGGACGAGAAACGCGGCGGCAACATAAGTGATCGAGTGGCGAGAGTATGCAATGTCATTGTGTTGATCCGGGCAGGTTTATGTTTGATTGGAATGTAGCGCGGTAGGGTGCGCATCGCGCACGCGGCTTGAGCATTCGCGTGCGCGATGCGCACCCTCGTTTTTGACTACTCTATCAGGCCAGCACAAACCCCTCGTAGCCCTTTTCCGCGCACTCCTTGCATTTCTGCAAGTAGGTAGGAAGGCCCGCTGGATAGGCCAGCATCTCGCGCGCTTTGCCCGGCACGTTGGCGCCCATGTACCAAGAATCCGCTTTAGGAAAAGCGACCCGCTCGCCACCTCGAGCACGTGTTCTCGCCAGGCCTCCTCCGCTGCCGAGGTCGCCTCGATTCGAGTAATCCCGCCTTTGCGCATGTGATCAAGGAGCTCGACGATCCAATCACCCTGCAACTCGGCGCACGTCGGTCCGTTACAGAAGGCCGATGGGCTCTGTGGGCCGTAGACGAAGAGCAAATTCGGGAAGCTTGCGGTCGCCGCACCCATATGGGCCCGGACACCCTTTGCCCATTTTTCTCCGAGCGTAGCGCCCTGAGTGCCGCGGATGTTTATGGCGGTTAGCCCCCCGCTGACGGCATCAAAGCCGGTAGCCAAAACCAGGATGTCCAATTCGTACTCGCTATCCTTCGTCTTGACGCCCTTCGCGGTGATTCGTTCGATCGGCGACTCGCGCAGGTCGACGAGTTCGACATTGTCCCGATTGAATATCTCGTAATAAAACTGCTCCAGGGAAGGGCGTTTGACGCCGAACGGATGGAGCGGCTCCATGGGCGCCAGCTTTTCCGCAACGGCCGGATCCTTGATCCTTGCTCGAACTTTATCGCGCCAGAAATTGTAGAAGGTTCGATTCGCTTCTTCGTTCATCAGAATGTCGTGGAATGTGCCGAGCCAAGGGACAAAGCCACCTTGTGCCCAGATATCCTCGTAGACGGCCTTCCGCTCTTGAGCCGAGACCTCAAGCGCCGATTTCGGAATAAAATCGAAATCGAACCCACCAAACGCCTCGCCGCGCTTGCGGTATCGGGCCGGGTAGTCCTCTTTCATCTTTAGCTGGGTCTTGTCATCCACCTTGGTCTGCCGCATGGGCAGCGCCAAATTGGGCGTGCGCTGAAAGACTGTGAGATGCGACGCGTTCCGGCTCGCTTCCTGGATCACCTGGACGCCGCTTGTACCCGTGCCGATCACCCCCACGCGCTTGCCGGTGAAATCCAGTCCTTGCTGCGGCCAGCGGGCGGTGTGATGGCACTCTCTTGCGAAACTATCCAAGCCTTCGAGGGCGGGGATGAAAGGCTTCGACCCGAACCCCGTGCAAAGCACGAAGAATCGCGTCCGCACGGTGGTGCCCTCGTCCATCTCGACAATACATTGGTTACGCTCTGTATCGAACTCTGCACCGGTAACCCGCGTGTTGAAGCGAACGTCGCGGCTGAGGTCGAGCTTTTTGTCGATGTAATGGAAATACTTGCGAACTTCTTCCCACGATGGGTACAGCTCGCTGTAGTTCCAATCCTTCCAGTGATCCTCGCGGGAATACTGGTAAATCGGACCGTCACTGTCGACTCGTGCGCCGGGATAACAGTTCCAGTACCAGATGCCACCGATATCGGCCCCCGCCTCGAAGACCTTCACTTTGAACCCAAGCTTTCGCAGCCGGTCCAGCTGATACAGGCCGGCAAATCCGGCACCCACCACTAGCACATCAAGCTCTTCCACCGCTTTGCTGTGCTGCAGATTGTCTGGCTGCGTCGCACTCATATTCTCTCCTCAAAAGAATGACTTGATTAGATCGATGCGTGCTGATTGACATCGCACAACGAGGACTATACACCGTATAGTGAATACAGAATACTATCTTGTGTTCACTGGGCATACTGCCCCGAAAGCCCGTGGTTGCGCTCTATTTGGGGCATCGCTAATCAGACCCATATATGTTGCCTGAATCGTGATGTTTAGCGAAGGAGTTTGTAGATTGTTTTAAGAATGAAGTGTAGATCAAGGCGCGCAGCGCCGGCCGGCTTAGCAGATATTTATTGCCATTGGCGGACCCGCTGCGCTCGGTCCGCCCGCGCTGTGTTGACGTAAATACTTAATTAGCTGCACTCACCGTCACATCCCCGTCGACGACGTTGCCCGTCCCGTAGGCCACCCGCTTACCCTTCTCGTCGAACACAAGGAAGCTGACCACGTCAAAGGTCTTGCCGACCGGTTGTCCGCGCACGTTATCCACCACCATTAACCAATAGTGGCAGCCACGAACATTGGCCGCTTTGCACTGGCCACTCACCCATAGGGTCGGGGTATGCTTCCCGCCGGAAGTTAGTTGATCAAACGTTGTGAAGACAATATCGCCTTGGATGGTCGAATCGCTCATGCTAATGCTGTAAAGACCCAGCGCGCCAATAGGATTGACCGTGCCACCGGCCGGATCACAAGCGAGGCTCCCCTTCAACACGAATAATCCCGTATGCAAAAGATCTTTGCGCGTGTCGATGATCACATAGGCATTGGCCGAGAGTTTGGTCGCATTGCACACTTGCAAGCTGGGGATTTGTATCTGCTGTGCGAAAACGGGGTGAATTGCAAACACTGCTCCGGCCAACATTATCAGTGCGGATAGTTTTGTGGCTAAATGAAAATTCATGACGATAATCTCCCGGCGAATTAAGTGACTGAAATGTGTCACCGCAGTGGACGACACGTGAAGCGTAATCGTGTTCGATTGTTAGGTACGAATCAATTGGCCAGAAGATATAGGCAGGGAACAGGCCAAAAGAAATAGGTCGGAAGTATGGTTAGCGGCTCTTCAACCAGAATCAAGGGTACGAAGCGCTAGTGATCGAGCACCACAGGGCAGAAAAGCGCTATCGCCTTTCCCCCTGACCAGCTTAAATTTTCTGCGCCAACCCTATTGAAAACTAATTGAATGCGCTTTATTTAGGGCATTGTTAATGCCATCGTTGAGCTATCGCCACGCGAAATTCATGTGGCACTAATGACATTGCGCGGTTTGAGTTGGCGGCGCTAATGCCGCAAGCGTTGTTCTTCTAAATCCAATTCGTGCTCGATCTCATGCAGCGTCTCATCACCAATTTTCTGTAATTTCCATTGTTTGATTAGTTCTTTTCGCTGCGCTCCGATCAGCACTAGGCGCAGATGGTGCAAGGTGTCTTGCTGCGTGGTTTGCAAGAGGCGGGTTGGATGTAGGGATTCGAGGCGCTGTTGATATTCCTCACGCAGCCGCTCGACGCTCGTATGCGGTATAGAATGTTCCTGGGTATATTCGTCAAAAGTACGCAGCGCCGCCTGGGCGATTTGCGCACGCGCTTTGCGTTCCTCATCATAGGTGCGCCAATCGCCGCCGATTTTAAGCCAGCGTATCAGCGGCGGCATGGTCAGCCCCTGTAGGACTAGCGTCGCCACGATGGTGCAGAAAGTTAGAAAAATGATCAAGTCCCGGTAAGGGAAGGCAGTGCTGTCAGCCCCGGCCACGGGCAGCGCCAAGGCCGCGGCGAGGGAAACGATGCCGCGCATACCGCACCAGCCAATGAGGGTAACAAGTTGCCACGGGGGGCGATCTTCGCGGTTGCGAATGCGTTTGCTGAGCAGACGCGGGATGTAGGCCGATGGGAAAACCCAAACCATGCGGATCGCCATTGCGACGATGCTGATCGCGCATCCCCACCACAGTAAGTCCTGCCATGAATAGTGTCCAAGCGCCGATAAAATGCTTGGCAATTGCAAGCCGATCATAATGAAGATTACGCAGTTGAGGACGAACACGATCAGATTCCAAACGGAGCGGCCTAATAAGCGCGTCTCAGCCGAAAATACTTCCGGCGCGTGGCGCGCGCGCAGCAGCCCGGCGGCGACGACGGCGAGCACGCCTGATACATGCAGCGTCTCAGCGAGCAAGTAGGCGGTGTAGGGGAGGGTGAGAGAGAGCATAATCTCGATTAACGCGTCGTGCAGTTGACGATGCAGGACTACAAATAGATAGCCGATCGCCGCGCCGATAATAATTCCGCCCAACGCCACCCCAATAAACTGACCGGTTGCCGCGATCGGTGAAAAAGCCCCGCTCAATGCGGCGGCCACGGCGAATTTATAGAGAACGAGGCCCGTGGCGTCGTTCACCAGGCTTTCGCCTTCGAGTATCGTCACGGTGCGGCGCGAGAGTTTCATCCTGCCGAGGATCGCCGTTGCGGCCACGGCGTCGGGGGGTGAAATGATCGCGCCAAAGGTAAACGCCACCGCCCAGGGAATATCGGGAACGAGGAATTTAAGCGCGATGCCTACCAACAGCGTGGTCGTGATGACCAACCCAATGGCCAGAAACGAGATCGGGCGTATGGCGCGGGAGAAATCGCGCCACGAGGTTAATAAAGCCGCCGGGTAAAGAATAGGCGGCAAAAAAATCACCAGGATTAAATTCGGATCAAGCGGGAGTTTTGGGAGGCCTGGCGCAAAGCCCAGGGCGATGCCACCCAGGGTCAGCGCGATGGGGTAGGGGATACGCAGGCGCAACGCAAGCCAAGCAAGGCCGACGCCGCACAACATGAGCGCAATGATGAGATTAACCATTAACATCGTAGGTATTTTCGTGAGCTATATGGATTTGAGGCGATGAAACTGACGACTTGAATATCACTACTGTAGCGGGGTTGGCAGGCAAAAGCCAGGCATGTAAAACAAGGAAATCGTTTGTCGTGTTCGTCCAAAATATGCAAAACTAGTGGATGAGTTCATATCGCATCATCTAAGGAGTTGTATTGGTAACTGACATCATCGGCATGTGCGCAGGCACCCTCACCACTGCGGCGTTTTTGCCGCAAGTGTTTCAAGTCATAAAGACACGTTCCACCCAAGACATTTCATTGGTGATGTACCTCATTTTTACCACGGGCATTGTGTTTTGGCTGGCCTATGGCTTGCTGCTTGGCGCGTGGCCGGTAATCATCGCGAACATCATTACGTTCATACTTGCGCTCATTGTGTTAGTAATGAAACTAAAACACGGTTGACCTGAGAGCCTTATCCAGTGCGACTGTCGGCGGTGCATGCCTGGAGAAGCCCGCTACTATTGGCTTGCGGCAATGGTGCCTATGACTTGTTAAGGTGCGTCGGCTCATGAATAATCCAGTTTCAAAACCCCTAGTGAGATATACGCCATGACCCGTACGCTACTGCATTCCAACAGCATCCCCGCACCGCGTTTTCGCTATACGCCCTGCGTGAAGACCGGCGCGTTTTATCAGCTTTCCGGCATGATCGCCGTCACCGAGCAAGGGCAATTAGAGCCCGGCGGGACCTATGCGGAAACGAAACGTATTCTTGCTAATCTCCAACTGGCGCTGGCGGATTATGGTTTGGCTTTGGAACATCTAACCATTGCGCGAATTTTTACCACCCGTTTTGATCAATTCGCCGACATTAATCGCGCTTGGGAAGAGGTATTCAATGACGTAGCGCCGCCCGCGCGCACTTCAATTGGCGTTGCCAATCTGCCGTTGAATGCGGCCATTGAGATCGAGTTTGCGGCCTACAAGGAATAGCGTTTCGTTTTACGCGAAGCGGGCTTAGCCGAAAATTCGTATGGATTACACTGTCAGTCTACTGTTAATGAGGTCACATAATGAATATCCTGTTTGAGCGTTTACCCGCGTTCGGGCTTGCTCTAGCCCTGTGCGTGGTGCCCGGCTCACCTCAAGCGAATTCTTCTGCTGACGCAAATTGTCCAGCGCTCCTCAATCAAAAATTCAATACGCTGCAAGGCAAGCCGCAGGACTTTTG
>JBDSJK010000056.1:0-4470 GCA_039917535.1 Burkholderiales bacterium | reverse complement strand
GATCTCGCGCGGCTTAATGGCCGGCATGTTACTAACGGGTCTATCTGTCGTGGCTTCCTATTCCCGAGGGGCATTGGTGGCAGGCGCGGCAATGGCGATGTTGCTTTGGCTCAAAACAAAAGGGACTAAGAAGATCGGCCTAGCATTTATGATGACCATAGCAATCGTGATGATCTTAGCCTTCATCCCCGATAAATGGTTTGATAAAATGGCAACGATTAAAACCTACGATCAAGATGCGTCTGCCCAGGGTCGCATCAACGCGTGGTGGTTTGCCGTGAATTTGGCGAAGAGTAACCCTATCACGGGAGGTGGCTTTAAAACCTTCACCCACGATCTATTCTTGCGCTATGCGCCGAATCCCACCGATGTTCATGACGCCCATAGCATCTACTTTCAAGTGCTGGGCGAGCAAGGGTATGTCGGGCTGTTCCTATTCCTATTGCTTGGCTTACTTGCCTGGCGCACGGGGAGCGCGGTGCTTAGAAACTGTCGGGACAAACCGGAATTACGTTGGGCTCACGATCTGGCGGCTATGATCCAAGTGAGCATGGTCGGCTATGCCGTTGGTGGGGCTTTCTTGGGACTGGCCTACTTCGACGTGCCTTACCAATTAATGGCATTTCTTGTGATCTTGAAGGTGATTACAGAGCAGGCCCCATCGACACAAGCCGAAGCGGTCGGTTCAGCGCCGGGGAAGCAAACCCATCTCCCATTTGTGCGTCCTCGCAACATCGAATATGGCCAGTCCGATTTGCTTCGGACTAACCAAAACGCATTCGACATGGGCCCTAAAAACCAAGTAAAGTGAACCGGGGCCTCAGCTTAAGGTTCCAGTCACTTTCATCCTCAAAGCTTAAACAATAATGTATAAGCCAGTTACGATTTGGATGTTTATCATCTTCGCGATGATGGCGTTTTGGCAAACGAGCCAAGCAAACGACGGCCTCTTCACTGACATGACAGCGGGGGAATGGCGGGAACTCCCAAACACCAAACTCAAAGACGTATTCCCAAAACAAGCAAGGCACCCGGCATGGGGCGTTGTGGGGCCGAGATCGGTTACGTCAAAGTGGAGTGGAGCGGCATACGATACTAAGCGCAATGTTTTGATTGTGACTGGCGGCGGTCACACGGACTACGGCGGCAATGAAGTGTACGAATTTGACGTTACTGCACGGCAATGGGTTCGCGTGACCGAGCCAAGCACGCTCAGCCCGCTCGCGCAGCCGGGGCGTTACATCACGGTCGATTCTGAAGCACCCGTTTCAAGCCATACCTATGACGGATTGGTGTATCTACCCCAGTCAGAACAGATGTTCAAGTACGGCGGTAGCTATTACAAGAGCGGTGATCTCTATGATTCGCATGCATACCTTTACAATCCTGCGGAACGTCGCTGGAAGCGAGGGGCGAAGGCGCCCCTCCCGGTCGTGGAGGTCACCTCTGACTACGATCCAAAGCATAACGTAGTTATCGTCGGTACCGGCGGCGGCCTCATGCAGTACAACGTTGCCTCCGATGAATGGAAATTGCTAGCCCAACGTGACTTTATACGACCTGCGGGTGCCGGGACTTTGGATCCCGACCGGCGTCTTTTCGTACAGGTGGATGCCACCACCAAGGCGCTGCACTATTACGCGATCGATATGGCAAACAAGCGCCAAGTCGCGACACCAACGGGTGAGTTGGGTTGGGGCCCGCATCCTGGCATGGCCTACCATGGGCCAAGCAAACGCATGGTAATTTGGGACGGCGGTCGTGAGGTCTGGGTTGTTAATACAGGAACCTGGGCAGTACGAAAGGTTGAAAACTTGAACCAGCCGGCACCTTCAGCGGTATTTGCAAACGGCGAGCGTAAATCCGCGGGCGTTTATGGCCGCTGGCAGTACATTCCGGATCACGACGTTTTCATCGCCTACAACGACACGGGCGACAACGTTTGGCTCTACAAACTGCCGGATCAGAACCAGCAGAAAGTCATCAAAGTTAGTGCATGCAGCGTAGATCTATGTGTAGGTCCCGGACAGCACTACGCAAAGCCGAGTGAGGCGGCTATGGTCGCCAAGGATGGCGACACAATCGAGATCGCCGCCGGAGACTACGAACGGGATGTTACTCTGTGGTCAAGCAATAACCTCATCATACGAGCCGTTGGGGGACGGGCGCATATCCGGGCTGAGGGCGCGAATATCCAAGGCAAAGGCATTTGGCTGATCAAAGGTAACAACGTAAGCGTTGAGAATATTGAGTTCTCTGGTGCTAAAGTGCCCGATGGAAATGGCGCGGGAATACGCCTGGAAGGCAACAATCTCACCTTGCGACATTGTTATTTTCACGACAACGAAAACGGTATGCTTACGGGAGCTAACGAAAACAGCGATATCCTGATCGAATATAGCGAGTTTGCGCGCAACGGTGCAGGTGACGGGTTTACGCACAATATTTATGTAGGGCGGGTGCACAGCCTAACGGTAAGATTTAGCTACCTTCATCACGCAATTGTTGGCCACAATCTCAAGAGCCGCGCCTATATCAACCAGGTTCTCTACAACCGGATCATGGATGAAGCAGACGGTAACGCTAGCTATGCGGTAAACATTCCAAATGGTGGGATAACCTATTTGATCGGCAACACCGTTCAGCAAGGTCCGCGAACGGAAAACCCCATTATGATCTCCTACGGCGAAGAGGGGTTGACGCATCCAAGCCACGAGCTTTATGCGGTCAATAACACGCTGGTCAACGACGGACCGACCACCGCTGAATTCATCCGAGTACAACGTGGTGCGGTGCGAACCAAATTTGTGAACAACCTATACGCTGGTCCAGGCAAATTCAGCGACGGCCGGGATGAGCCAGGTGCGAATCTCGCTGTCGATAAGTCAGAGTTCATCTCTGCGGAGCGCCACGACTATCGACTTAAGCCCGGTGCACTCGGGACTGATGCAGGTCGTGACCCCGGCGAGACTAATGGGGTTGCGCTACAACCAACATTTCAATACGTGCATACTGCGGAATCCGAACCACGGAAAATCGATCTAGGGCTCGATATGGGCGCGTTCGAAAATTAACGTCTTTGCATCACAACAGCATGTCTGCTTGCCTGGCCGCCCTCTAATTACGCGTTTGTTCGCAAGCCCTACAGCAAATCAATAATCAACATCCCTGAGCTGCACAGCAATGTTAAACACACTATTTCCGTTACTCACCAGGCTTATCTCACCAGGCGGCCAACGGGGTCGTCTAACGATCTTGATGTATCACCGCGTTGTGGAAATCAGTGACCCGCTTTTCCCCTACCTACCGTCCGCCGAGGTGTTCAACCGTCACATGGAAACCCTAGCGAACGGTTTTACTTGTTTGCCGCTTTCGGAGGCCATCGACCGCCTGGAAAAACGATCGCTACCGCCGCGAGCGGCGTGCGTCACGTTCGACGATGGCTACCGCGATAACATCAGCGTCGCCGCCCCTATCCTGATGCGTCATCGAATTCCTGGGACTATTTTTGTTTCCACGGGATTTTTGGATGGTGGCCGTATGTGGAATGACAGCGTGATTGAGGCTGTTCGTCGAGCGAAGGGGCCCACGCTTGATCTCAGTCAACTCGGCCTAGGCGTTCGCAGTTTAACTAATGACGGCGATCGCACTATCGCGATCGATGCTCTTCTCGAGCAACTCAAATATCTGCCTTTTATAGAGCGCAGCGAGAAAGTTGACGCACTGAGTAGCACTATCGGTGCAGCGCTGCCCGACAACCTAATGATGTCGAGTGGCGACGTTGTATCGGCGCGCCGGTTCAACATCGAGATTGGCGGACACACGATGAATCATCCCATTCTCGCCCGCTTAAACGATGACCAAGCGCGGGCGGAAATTGCCGATGGAAAAGCGCAACTAGAATCCCTACTCAAAGAAAAAATTACGTTGTTCGCCTATCCGAATGGACGCCCGGACGAGGATTACCATATACGTCACGCCGCAATGGTGAGGGCACTCGGTTTCCGTGCGGCGTGCTCAACGGCCAGCGGTATAGCGGACAGAAACAGCGATTTATATCAACTACCCCGCTATGCACCATGGGATACACAGAAATCAAAATTTCAGTTGCGCCTGCTGCAGAATCTAATGGGTCCCGCGCCGAATCCGGCTTACGCATAGTTTGGCGCTGTCTCGAGCTGGCAATATCGCAGGCTGATGCAAAACGTAGCGAGCGCGGCCAGTTTGGTTCGTGGGGCGTGGTGTACAGTATATGGAGCACTGCAGTACCAAAATGACCGCGGGCAGGAGGTTTGCTTCGAACTGCTAGTGTTTCTTGTGTTGCTCCAACCACAACTCGAGCATCATGAGTACCCAAACCATGGTTCCGTAATACCCGGCGTGGCCTGTTCGATGGGCGGTGATCAAGTCGCCTACAAAATCTTTTCGGATAATGCCCCGCTCACCCAGCCGTTCAAGGCTGCCGTAAGC
>JBDSJK010000055.1:0-3160 GCA_039917535.1 Burkholderiales bacterium | reverse complement strand
GGGCAGCTCCGCGGATCGCCCGACGGCGCTGGCGGAACTCATGGGCATCATCGTTAACACAGGCATACGGCGGCCGACCGTGCGGGTACAAAGCCTGCATTTTGCGGAGAAAACACCTAACGAAACTCGCTTCGAACGACGCGCTCAAGGGGGCGAACAAGTGTTGCTACCAGAAGTCGCCGTAGTGGCGCGTCGCGCGCTGCTAGACGTAGTACAAAACGGTACCGCGAAACGGTTGCGGGATTCGCTGGTCGGCGCCGACGGCAACGCCATTGAAATTGGCGGCAAAACAGGCACCGGCGACCATCGCTTCGATACCTACGGCGCCCATGGCCAATTGCTTTCGTCGCGCGTCGTTAACCGCTCCGCGACGTTCATGTTCATACTCGGCGACCGTTATTTCGGCACGCTGGTGGCCTATGTGCCCGGCGAAGAAGCGGCTAAGTATCATTTTACCAGCGCGTTGGCGACACAAATTCTAAAAAACTTGATGCCTACTCTCGCTAGCCTATTCGATTCGAGCACCCAGGCAACTGCGTGTCACTAACCGCTCACTCAAAACACAACCACGAGATACAGTCATGAATTCCCCGCCGCGGCCCATCAAGTTCGACGATTGTCAGGTTCACGGCGCGGGGTCGGGAGCGGAGTTTTTTATTGTTGAGGGCGATTCCGCGTCGAACGCCGTGAGACGTAGTCGAAATGCGCGCTTCCAAGCGGTATTGCCAATGCAGGGTAAGCCAATGAATGCGCTGAAAGTAACGCAGAAAAAGACCGCCGGTTATGATCTGTTCGTTGCGTTGTCGGACGCGCTCGTATTTTTATCGCTGGATGCGACCGTTGCTCGACGCTAGCAAGCTTAAAATGGTGCGCGCGCCACTCGCGGAAATCAACGGCGATGGTCACGACCCCCCGTTTATGTTTATTCAGAAGATCAATACCGCAGCATTTGCGATACGTTCGGGCAGCAAGGAATTAAAAATATCAACGCACGTCGTTATCGTGGTTTGGCCGGCATCAACCTGCCAATACTGGCAACGACCTGTGTTGATCCGGCAACGCGGAAAACTAAATCAATGGGCAGCATAGATGCGGAAAGGCCATTGCGTTTTTTGGCGGTGGAGGGGAGCAATAAACTCGCTTGTGTTGCCGCTGGGCACTACGCCAACAGCTAGGGGGACAGGCGCTGCTGGCGATATATGCCCTGAAAGCCGCCCAATATTGCCTCTCTGGGCAGTGCGTAGCGAGCAAGCAGGGCTGAGGAATGAAGTCTAACAGCACCCTTTAATTTACTACAAGCTTCCTGTAGGTGAGCGTCTTCGGCGTCCTTGTGAAATCAGCAACAGCAAGATTAACTCAATGTTGGACTTCATGCTTCAGCCCAACCTACGCGGGTTGAACCCGAAATACGTTGCCATACAAATCAATAAAATAACGAGTGGGTTTATGAAAAGCGTTAGGCATCTGGATGCTCCTTCTCGTATTGGCGTTCAGCCTTGGCAAGATGGCGCACGAGGATATGGGAAACAATGTTGACGCCAATGCCGCCAAACATTGCAGGCAACAGGTAAAGCGCAACAGAAAGCTCGGAAAGAAAGACCGCGTCATCGGTGAGTGACGGAGTGAGCTTTGCCGACGCCGCCAGGCTCTGCAACAGATAAACATCTACTCCAGCGATCGCGACAAGCGTGAAGCCGAATATCAGAACGGTAGTAAGCGAAATCGCTCGTTTCGAAAGTAGTATTCCGTAAATACAGAAGGGAAACACAACCGAGAAGATCATCAACAGCCAGAACTTCATTTCGACAAAAACGGTCGTGCTTATAGGGGCAGTCATGATGGAGATGCCTAACTAAAAGTAGATGACCTTTACCATGCCCGTGAGTGTCTTCTAAGGATTCTGTGGTGTCAATTGATTCAATAGCGCAGGGCGCAATGCATTGCGCCCTGCGCTAGGCGTTTGTCAAGTCGCGCGGGCGTCATGCCAGGCTTGCTGTCGGCTGAGCCAACTCTTAAGGATGCGCGAAAATGCATCCGGTTGTCGAACTGCATCGAATAGGACGTCTGAGAGGTGCGGCTGTTCCTTAGCATGCGATTGCTCACGTTTTGCTGACATGCTCCAATAGACTTGTAGAAGGACTGCACGCTCGTCGTCCGATCTGGTACGTAAGTGCAGCCTGAGCAACTCTTGTGGGCGCCCGACTAAAATTTCCAAATATCGGATAAGCGTCGACAGGCGGCCGATGGCATCATCAAAAGTGACCGCTTCTTTGAAGCAGATGCTTACGAAGATTGTATTTTTCAGGTACACCCCACCGGAACCGCCCAGATTGTAGGTGGGATTGTGTGTGGCAGAAATCGTCCCAAGTACTGTATCCACGGCAAATATTTCATGTTTACCCGTGTAATAAAGAATTTGGGGGTTGGAACCTATCGTAACTTCGGGCTCATGACTATTGGCGCGGACAATTTGCTCTATGAATGGCCGCGCATCACTCATCCTCCGGAAAGTGTCGAAGTCGTAGAACAGCTTGCTCGCATCATCCACGACAAAATGGACCTCGGTGATTGTCTTGTCATGTGGAGCAATGTGGTGATCGCCGCGAACGACATAGTGGGGAAAGATGCTGGCAAAGTTACACCTCTCCTTTCCCCGGCTCGCATAAACAGGCCCCTCCCTTGTGACACACTTGATCAGCGTTACCCTCGTCAGGTCGTGCAAGATACCCGTAACACACTGGTCAGGTATAGCAAGCGTGTCAAAATCCTCGCCGTCTCGGAGGTAGAGGGAAGTATTCTGTCCTGCAAGCGTAAGTTCACCGTAGAGCTCTTCCCCAGGTGAAATCGTGAACGTTCCGGCTCTTTTCGACTGCTCTAACTCATCCATCACGACAATCTTTTCCTTCCATATCGACTTTGGGCCAATTGTTTTGAAAACTCTTTGGTGCTAAGCGCGGAGAAGCCCAACGTAAAGCAGAGGACACGTGGTGCATCATCAACGATACACAATGTGATCGCTCGGCATAATCCAAATAGTTGACCTGTCTACAAGTCTCACCCTACCTTGATCTTGGCGGCATATGCCTGAAGCTCCGCACCACGATTGCCTCGTGGCTTGATGGGCAGGAAAAAGGTAGCCGTCATCATCCGCTTTGTTTCT
>JBDSJK010000054.1:0-9522 GCA_039917535.1 Burkholderiales bacterium | reverse complement strand
GTTGGGTGCTTCTTAGCGTATCACCACCAAGTTCAGGTTCTATAGTGCATATTATCACTATCGGTTTAACAACGAAGGCGGCCAAAACGCTGCCGACCGGTTTGACGGCGGCATTTTCATGCTCGAGGCACGCGTGACCTTATGAGATTTCAATGTCCCAGTGCTGCGGTCACGCCGGGGCTACTGTTGGATGACCGCGTTAACTTGAAAGGAGTTTGCTATGAAATCGACCAACGGTGTGAAAACACTGCGATCATCGTCTCCGCTGTTGCCGGGTTGCTCGTAGCCGCTACCCAGGCTCAGGTGCACCCTGAGAAACCGACCGATAAGTATGAGAAGTGTTATGGCATCGTGAAGGCGGGACAGAATGACTGCTTTACGTCCACCAGTTCATGCGCAGGGACGGCCAAGAAGGACAACGTGAACGACGCCTGGATTTATATGCCTCAAGGTAACTGTCAGAGAATCACGGGCGGAAGTCTCGAGCCGAAGAAAAGTTAAGGCAAAGAATGAGTCAAAGCAACCAACCGCCAGAAGGCGCGTCTTCAGGAATCAGAAGCGTTATATACATGTTGAACGAGATGGTAGCGGTGGGAACTGTTATGGATATTGATTGTCTATTCTTTCAGAGCTAAGCTATGTATATGACTACCTCATTACGACGTTCTTTTTTGGCGTTTGCCCACTTGATGCTGGGGGTGTTGCTATTAGCACAGTTTGCCCACTTCGCGCAGGCGTGCGTCATGCCGGGGTCAAACCCTGTAGCGGCCTTCACCCAAGAAGCAACAGGCGACGGCTGCAACATGCAAGGTATGTCAAGCAAGGCGGGTTGCCTTGCGCAGTGCTTGCAAGATGATCAAGTCACGAAGAATCTGGATGCTACGCCGATGTTCTCGGCATTCGACATTCCTCTAGTCATAATTCACAGTGTTTACCCAAGTCAAAATCCCGCGGCAACGACAGGCCGCTATTTTGGTGGTCCGTTACGTCTCGCAGCATTACCACCGTTCCTTCGTTTCAGCCGTCTGCTGAATTAGCCTAACGCTGTTCTCTCTCGTACCGTCGGAACACTGACGGCTGTTTTCATTCGTCCCTAGGAGAGAGGCCATGCGTACTACGTTACTGTTGATTCCATTGCTATTCCTGGCCGCCTGCTCGACCACGGCGGTGCCGCAGTATCTTCGGGGGCAGGATAGATCAAACGGCGACACGACGTTCGCTGCCACTGCAATTGAGCTGAAGCCAACCGATCTGCCTAGCAACACGGTAATGACGGGAAGAGCCGGTGTTCCACTCATGACCGGCAAGGCCGGCGGTCCAGTCACGCTGCGGCGCAGATAACACTTCGGAAACAGTATTGATTCGTTTGCCGCTCTACCGGCACCCAACAGAAAGGAAATCTATCATGCGTAAAGTTTTAATTGCAGTTCCTCTGGTGTTACTGGTAGGAATTTTGAGCGCGTGCGCTACCGCAGCCGACCCACAGATGTCGGCAGACACGCGCATCAAAGTGACTAACCAAAAAGACGGTACGATCCGCTACGTGGATCGGACCCAAGTCGAACGTGTGGATACAGAAAAGCCCTGGTGGCAAAAATATCCGCGCTTCCCTGGAACACATCCGTAAGTTGCTTAGATTATTTTTATTTTCATTAATATTTATTTAGGAGAATGCCATGAGTACCAAAAAGTCCGTCGTAATCGCAGCCGTCGTCAGTCTGTCCAGTAGTTTACTCACCGGTTTGCTGCCGGCTCAAGCCGTCGCCAAGGGGAACAATCCCCATTACTTGACGCGCACTGGAAGTCGTGCGGTGGCGCCGCAAGTGAAGCCTGCAGGCGTATCGAGCGAAGGAATGATCGCGGCGACCTCCGCTCACGTTCAACCCAGGTCTAGCAATCCCTTGGTCCCTAGTTACTTTTCAGATCGTGCGGCGGTGCCCGAACTAACCATTCAGAGCATGAATTCTGTGAAATCTGCTTCCCAAACTGGTAATCCGCTTCATCCCACCTATTTTGCGACTCGACTAGAGGGTAGCAAGTGGTTACCGACCGCGATGGTGATGGGCGAATCCTATCGCGACCTTGGCAATCCGCTTTACCCGGGATACAAGCGTTGAGACTTAATCGAGTGAACGGCCTCCGGGGCAAGCCGGAGGTTTTTCTTAGGTGCGAGCGTGAATAGGACACATGATGAAGTTGCTTGACGCCGCCACCCTAGATGACCTAATCTCTAATCGACTATTTTTCAATGGCACTTAACCCATTTCTCATGCCCAGGGTAAAGCAAAAAATCACTAGCGGCATTTGTCTGGTTGCGCTGATATTTGCGCAGTTAGCGGTATCCGCCTACGCCTGCTCCATGCAGAAAAAAAATGGCGAAATCGCGCTAACAAACGCACTTGACCAGGATACGGCTGACGGGTGCGCTGAGCCTGATAAGGGAAACCCCAACCTGTGCCGGCAACACTGTCAGCAGGGTTCCCAGTTAACTGAATCGTCTACGCTCAACGCACTGGATACACCCGTGCTCCCCTTACTGGGGTTGATTGCTAAGCCGCAAAGGCTCATGCCAATAAAGTCAGCTTTCGGAATTAAGTTATTCGCATACGGCCCTTCCCCTCCCGCCACTCTATTTTTCTCCGTTCTTCGCATCTGATTTTCTCCTTGTAAGGCTCTGGTGTCACCGCGCAGGATGATTAGTCGCGGTGAATGTTTGTTCTTACAGGAGATTTTTCATGGCTTTGTTTATTCGCACCCACAACCGATGCCCATCGGCGGCAACAGCGTTGCCTTTATATGCTCGCCGCCTGCTGCTGGTTGCTACCGTCCTCGCTCCGTTCGTCGCTGGAGCCCAAACGGCGACGCCCCTGTCCCTGCAAGAAGCGCTCGCGCTCGCGCAGTCCCGGTCTCCCCAACTGGTCGCGCAGACAGCCGCTATAGGCGCTGCGGAGAGCCTGGCCGTAAGCGCTGGTCAGCTGCCGGATCCCAAGCTGGGTATCGGCATTGATAATTTGCCAGTCACCGGCGCCGATCAGTTCAGCGTGGGGCGCGATTTCATGACGATGCGCAAGATCGGTCTTATGCAAGAGTTCCCACGTGAAGAGAAGCGCCGTGCTAATCAAGCGCGCGCGGTCGCTGAGACGAATAAAGAACAAGCTACCCTGACCGCGCTGCAGACGAATCTGCAGCGCGATGTGGCGCTAGCATGGCTTGAGCGTTATTTTGCCGAGCGTCAAGTTCAGGTGTTAAAAGAACTCGAGACGGAAACGGCGTTCCTCTATGATGCCGCGCGGGCGGCGGTAGCGGGCGGTAAGGGAAGTCCAGCTGACCCAGTACTCGCCCAGGCAGCTCGCGTACAGGTTCAAGACCGCATTCAAGAAGCGGACCGGCAGATGAAGCGCGCCCAAGCGATGTTGGCACGCTGGGTCGGCGAGCGCGAAGCCAGCCGCCCGCTAGACACAGCACCGTCCTTTAGCACCCTATCCCACCCGCTGTCCGCATTGCAACAAACGTTGACGCACCATCCAGAGCTATTGGTGTATGGGCCTATGGAAGCTATCGCCCGTGCCGACATCGCCTCAGCACAGGCAGCGAAGAAGCCAGACTGGAGCTTAGAAGTGACCTACGCCCAACGCGGCTCTTCCTTCTCGAACATGGTATCCGTGCAAGTCCGCATCGATTTGCCGGTCTTTGCAGCAAAACGACAAGACCCGGTGATCGCGGCGCGCTACAAGGTGTTGGAACAGGTACAGGCCCAGCGTGAAGACGCGCGGCGCATGCATGAGACAGACATCAAGAACATGCTGATTGATTGGGAAACCGCTCGCGGGCGCCTTAAGCGCTCGGAAACTGAGCTGGTGCCGCTTGCCCGTCAAGGGGCTACCGCTGCGCTCGCAGCCTACCGAAGCGGGCGCAGTAATTTAACCACTGCGTTAGACGCCCGGCGCAACGTAATCGGAATCAGAGTCTCAGAGGTACAAACACAAGCGGAATTGGGCAGGGCGTGGGCTTATCTCAACTTCTTATTGCCCCTACAAACTGCGAAGGTAGACGCGAAATGAAACGCGCCATTGGGATCGCAGTCGGCGTGGTCATGCTCACAACAGCGGGCATAGGCGGTGGTTATTGGTTCGCCATGCGACAAATGTCATCAATGACGGCCAGGCCTTCAACTCAGGCGGAAACGAGCGCTGGTGGCGCGAGCGCAGCCCACGAGAAAGATGGACGCAAAGTCCTTTATTGGCACGACCCGATGGTACCAGCGCAGAAATTTGACAAGCCAGGTAAGTCGCCATTCATGGATATGCAACTAGTGCCGGTCTATGGTGATGATAGTGCGGACGACGGCAAGGTCAACATCTCGCCCCGCGTCGTACAAAACTTGGGCGTACGCACGACCGACGTGGTCAAAGGCGCCCTCGCGCAAAAAGTAGAGGCGGTTGGTAGCGTAGCCTATAACGAGCGCAATGTGGCAGTGGTCCAGGCACGCGTGATCGGCTATATCGAAAAGCTGTACGCGCGGGCGCCGCTCGAGTCAGTGCGCAAAGGACAGCCATTGGTGGAAATTCTAGCGCCGGAATGGGTCGCCGCACAGGAGGAATATCTGGTACTCAAGCACATGCAGACACCAGCGTTGGGTGAACTGCAAAGCGCCGCGCGCCAGCGTTTGATGCTGGTGGGAATGACCGAGGATCAGATCCGCAGCATTGAGCGCAGCGGCAAGGTGCAGGCGCAGGTTACCTTACGTGCTCCAATCAGCGGCGTCATTGTCGAACTCGGCGCACGTGATGGGATGACCGTCATGCCGGGCGCGACGTTGTTCCGGATCAATGATCTTAGCAGCGTGTGGGTCAACGCCGAAGTGCCGGAAGCCCAGGCCGCGGCGGTTAAGCCGGGAAATGCAGTCGAGGCGCGCACTCCCGCATATCCGGGGACCGTCTTCAGTGGGCGCGTGAACGCGATACTGCCCGAAGTGAATCCAACAACGCGTACATTGAAAGTTCGTATTGAACTCGCTAATGCAGAGGGTAGACTTTCTCCTGGCATGTTTGCGACCATTGATTTCGCCACGGCGGATAAAAAGGACATGCTAATGGTGCCGACGGAAGCGGTGATCCAAACCGGTAAGCGCAGCGTTGTGATGGTGGCCGAAAGCGACGGCAAGTTCAAGCCCGTAGATGTAGAGATAGGGATGGAAACCAATGGACAAACCGAAATCCGCAAAGGGCTAGACGTTGGGCAAAAAGTCGTCGTCTCCGGGCAATTCCTAATCGATTCCGAGGCAAGCCTGAAAGCAACGACCACGCGCATGGACGATATGCCGGCTGCAGGTGACAAAGCGGTGGGTACAGGATCGAGCGAGAATCATCGGGCCGAAGGCAAGCTGGAGCACATTGGTAAGGATGCCGTCACCATTTCCCACGGTCCCGTCCCTAGCCTTGGTTGGGGCGCAATGACCATGGACTTTGAAATACCAACGCAGGGCCTGCCAAAAAACGTAGCGGTGGGAGATCGCGTAACGTTTGAATTCCAAGCGACCCAGAAGGGCGGGTTCGAATTGAAAGCCATCACGCCAATCGCGCCCGCGCCAAACGCATCGTCTTCTAGCCCGACCATGACCACGAAAGAAGGGAAGAAGCCATGATTGCCAAGCTCATTCGCTGGTCGATTATCAATCGCTTTTTGGTGTTGCTGGCGACGCTGATGCTGACGGCATTGGGCGTGTGGTCGCTGCTCAAGATACCCCTCGACGCCATCCCGGATTTGTCCGATGTGCAGGTCATCATCCGCACGACCTATCCTGGGCAAGCCCCGCGTATTGTCGAGGATCAAATCACTTACCCGCTTACTACGACGATGCTATCGGTACCAGGGGCAAAGACCGTTAGAGGCTATTCATTCTTTGGTGATTCATTCGTTTACGTGCTATTCGAGGATGGCACTGATCTCTACTGGGCACGTTCGCGCGTCCTCGAATATTTAAATCAAGTGCAGTCACGCTTACCAGCAGGCGCCAGGGCTTCACTCGGGCCGGATGCGACGGGCGTGGGGTGGGTGTATGAATACGCCTTGGTGGACCGTACCGGCAAGCATGACCTCTCGCAGTTGCGCGCATTCCAGGACTGGTTTCTCAAGTATGAATTGAAAGCGGTGCCCAACGTCGCCGAAGTGGCAAGCGTCGGCGGCATGGTGCGGCAGTACCAGATCGTGCTCGATCCCGACAAGCTGCGCGCCTACAATATCGCCCACAGCAAAGTGATCGCGGCGGTGCAAAATGCCAATAAAGAAAGCGGTGGCTCGGTGCTGGAACTGGGTGAAGCTGAGTACATGGTACGCGTCAGTGGTTATCTCAAAACGTTGGACGACTTCCGCAAAATTCCACTCATGACCACGGATGTTGGTGTGCCAGTTCGTCTTGGCGATGTGGCACGCATCCAGATGGGTCCAGAAATCCGCCGCGGCATCGCCGATCTAGACGGCGAGGGTGAAGTCGCGGGCGGAGTCATCATCATGCGGTCCGGGAAGAATGCGTTGGAGACGATCAACGCGGTAAAGGCCAAGCTGGAAAAGCTCAAACAGAGTCTACCTCCCGGTGTCGAAGTTGTGACCGTCTACGATCGCTCCCAGCTCATCGAGCGCGCGATCGATAATCTTAAATCTAAACTGATCGAAGAATTCATCGTTGTCGCGGTGGTGTGCCTAGTGTTCCTGTTTCATTTGCGCTCGGCATTTGTCGCAATTGTTTCGTTGCCGCTTGGCGTGCTGATGGCGTTTATCGTGATGCGCTATCAGGGGGTCAACGCGAATATCATGTCGCTGGGCGGTATCGCCATCGCCGTCGGTGCGATGGTCGATGCTGCAGTGGTGATGATCGAAAACGCGCATAAGCATATCGAAGCTTGGCGACATATCCATCCCAATGAGAAGCTGGCAGGCGACGAGCAATGGCGAGTAATCGCCGAGGCAGCCGCCGAAGTCGGCCCCGCGTTGTTTTTTAGCCTGCTGATTATCACCCTATCGTTCGTTCCAGTATTTACTTTGGAAGCACAGGAAGGCCGTTTGTTTGCCCCCCTGGCCTATACCAAGACTTACGCCATGGCCGCCGCCGCCGGCTTGTCGGTTACGCTTATTCCTGTACTCATGGGATATCTGATCCGCGGCAAGATCCCTGATGAAACAAAGAACCCACTCAATCGCGCGCTGATTGCGCTGTATCGGCCGCTTTTGAATGGTGTATTGCGGTTTCCTAAAGTTACGCTACTGCTCGCTTTGATGCTGGTAACAGCGACGGTTATCCCCATCACACGTATCGGGGGAGAGTTTATGCCGCCTCTCGACGAAGGCGATCTGTTATATATGCCATCTGCGCTTCCAGGACTATCGGCAGGTAAAGCGGTGGAGGTGCTGCAGCAAACCGATAAACTGATTAAGCAAGTACCCGAAGTCAAACGTGTATTTGGAAAGATCGGACGTGCCGAGACGGCAACTGATCCTGCTCCCCTTGAAATGGTGGAAACGACCATTCAGTTCAAACCGCGCTCCGAATGGCGGCCTGGCATGACGCCAGATAAGCTGGTCGAGGAGCTCGACCGCACCGTAAAGTTGCCGGGGCTTGCGAATATCTGGGTTCCTCCGATTCGCAACCGCATTGATATGCTCGCGACCGGTATCAAAAGCCCAGTGGGCGTCAAGGTAGCGGGAAGCGATCTGAACGAGATCGATCGGCTCACCTCGGAAATCGAAAGAGTAGTCAAAGCGGTACCGGGTGTCAGCTCGGCACTGGCTGAACGCTTGACCGGTGGTCGCTACATCGATGTGAAAATTGATCGCGATGCGGCTTCGCGTTACGGGCTCAATATTGGCGACGTGCAAAGCGTTATCTCAGCCGCTATTGGGGGCGAAAACATCGGTGAGACGATCGAGGGATTGCAGCGCTTTCCTATAAACGTGCGCTATCCGCGCGAGGTGCGCGATTCTGTCGAAAAGTTGCGTCAGCTTCCGGTGCTTACCGAGCGCGGCGCGCAGATTGCGCTCTCTGCTGTTGCGGCGATTAGTATTGCCGACGGCCCCCCGATGTTAAAAAGCGAAAATGCACGCCTGTCGGGTTGGGTATATATCGATATTCGTGGCCGTGACCTCAAGTCAGCCGTGCACGATATGCAACAAGCCGTGGCCGCTGGAGTCACAGTTCCCGCAGGCTACTCCGTGTCTTGGTCCGGCCAGTTTGAATTCCTCGAGCGGGCAACTATCAAGCTTAAGATAGTAGTGCCATTCACGCTTCTCATCATCTTCGTGCTGCTCTACTTGACCTTCCAGCGCTTTGACGAGGCACTCCTGATCATGGCTTCTCTCCCGTTCGCGCTCGTGGGTGGGTTCTGGCTTATGTATCTGCTCGGCCACGCAATGTCGGTGGCGACCGCGGTCGGTTTCATCGCCCTCGGCGGGGTAGCGGCCGAGTTCGGCGTCATCATGTTGTTGTACCTGAAGCAAGCGCTTGAGAAGCGCCAGAGCCAAGGTGTGGAGATTACCCCGGCAGAATTGGACGCGGCAATACGCGAAGGTGCAGTGTTGCGGGTGAGGCCAAAAGCGATGACCGTAGCAGTCATTCTGGCTGGATTGCTGCCGATTATGTTCGGCGGCGGAACCGGCTCAGAAGTGATGCAACGGATTGCCGCGCCTATGGTGGGCGGCATGATTACCGCACCACTGCTGTCGATGTTCGTGATTCCTGCAGCCTATCTGTTGATACGTCGACCGCGGCAGCATCTTGGCTTGCGCGCCTTATTTCGGAAACGTCCTCGGAACATCGCTTGAACGCCGGCAAGTCACGCGTTCGCATCGTGACGCCCAGAAATATCCCGGACCAACACGTTACTCAAAGGATACAAACTGTGGTATGGGTTTGACCGGACCTTGGAAAGGAGATCGTCATGAATTTTGACTGCCCCGATTCTGCAAGAGCAGTTGTAAATTATCGTGAGCTGGCTAGGCACTACGATGCCAGCTGCCGTCGCGTTGCTAGTCTTCGCTGTGAAGCGATTGCGTTGCTCGGGTTGCGGCGTGGGGATTGTGTGCTCGACGTGGCATGTGGCACTGGGTTGAGCTTCCCTGCGCTACGCGCCGCAGTGGGCGAACACGGCTCTGTCGTCGGCGTGGAATTGTCACCCGACATGTGCGCTCTGGCCAAGGAGCGCATTCGCAACGCCGGATGGCAAAACGTATTCATCGTACATGCAGACGCACTCACGGCTGACCTCGGTCCTCATTATTTCGATACGCTGTTATTTCACTTCACACACGATGTGTTGCGCCAGCCTAAAGCGCTAGAAAGGCTGCTATCTCGGGCTAAACCTAATGCGCGAATCGCTGTTGCCGGATTCAAGGCGGCGCCGAAGTGGGCGGCACTTGCAACAGGGTTCGCCATGTGGCGAGCCCGCAAGTATCTAACCACCTACGAAGGTATTGTCGCGCCGTGGAGCTATCTGACCAGATGGGTGCCGGACTTCCAATGGCAACCGCGCT
>JBDSJK010000053.1:0-3705 GCA_039917535.1 Burkholderiales bacterium | reverse complement strand
GCAATGCAGTTAGCGGTGATGCCGGACTTACCCAATTCCAAACCGAGTACCCGTGTCAAACTCACTACACCGCCTTTTGCGGCAGAGTAATTGGCTTGGCCGACGTTGCCCAGCCAAGCGCGGGACGATACGTTTACGATGCGGCCGTAGCCACGCTCACGCATATGTGGCACCACTGCCTGGGAACACAAAAAATAGGATTTTAGGTTGGTGTTGATCACGAGATCCCAATCTTCTTCCGGCATTTTCGTAATGTAGTTGTCGCGCACAATGCCGACGTTATTGACCAAAATATCGATCTGGCCATGCTGATCCAACACCTGATGCACCATCGCCTGAACCTCGGCTTTCGCTGTGACGTTGCAGCTAATACCTGTCGCAGAGCCTTTATTGGCGCGGATCTCCGCCGCGGCCTTATTGGCGTTTTCAACATTGATATCGACAACGATGGTCTTCGCGCCATGCTCGGCCAAGCGCCTAACGATGGCTAGACCGATGCCACTGCCCGAGCCAGTAACAATGGCGACTCTGTCTTTTACGGTCATACTTTCAACTCCATTCAAATAATTTTTCGTTCTTGCAAGCCAGCGATCTCCGCCGGACTCATCGCCAACAAATCGCGCAAGATAGTTTCGTTGTGTTGCCCTAGGGTGGGCGGCGCGTTACGATATTCCACCGGCGTCGCCGAGAGCCGCATGGGGCTTGCCACTTGGGGCACCGTGCCAGCGAGCGGATGGGGCACATCCACTTTCAAGTTGCGCGCTTGCACCTGCGGATTGGCAAACGTCTGCGCGATGGAATTGATCGGCCCGTAGGGGACGCCCGCCACTTCGAGCAGCGTCACCCATTCCTCCATGCTGCGTTGCTTCATCAACGCTTCGATCTGTGGAATCAGTTCGGCGCGATTGCGAATACGCGCATCGTTGGTGGCGAAGCGCTCATCGCTGCCTAGCTTAGCCTGACCCGCCGCTTCGCAGAATTTCCGGAACTGGCTGTCGTTGCCGATGGCGAGGATCAAATGGCCTTCCTTACACGGGAACACCTGGTAGGGAATCACGTTCGGATGGGCATTTCCCCAGCGCTGAGGCGTGTTGCCAGAGGTCAGATAATTCATGTTCATATTAGCAAGCATGGCTACGGAAACGTCGAGCAAGGCCATGTCGATGTATTGGCCGACGCCGGTTTGATCGCGATGGGTGAGGGCGGCAAGCACGGCGATGGTGGCGTACATCCCGGTCATCAAATCGACCACGGCGACGCCCACTTTCTGCGGGCCGCCGCCGGGTAGGTCATCCCGTTCGCCGGTAATGCTCATCAGGCCGCTTAAGCCTTGAATGATGAAGTCGTAACCCGGCCGATGACGCCACGGGCCGGTCTGACCGAAGCCGGTGATGGAGCAATAGACCAAGCGCGAATTGATTGCGCGCAAATCGTCATAACCTAAGCCATATTTTTTCAGTTGATCGACTTTGTAATTTTCCAACACGATGTCGCTTTTGGCCGCGAGCTTGAGCACAATGTCTTGGCCTTCCGGCGTGGAAATATCCAAGGTCAGTGATTTCTTGCCGCGATTGGCGCCTAAATAATAAGCTGCTTCGCTGGTGTCGTTTCCCTGCGCATCTTTGAGATAAGGCGGCCCCCAGCCGCGCGTGTCATCGCCCACGCCGGGCCGTTCTACTTTGATGACTTCAGCGCCCAAATCGGCGAGATTTTGGCTGCACCAGGGGCCGGCGAGTACACGGCTCAAATCAAGTACGCGAATGTGGGAGAGAGCGCCAGACATCATTGCTGTGAAAAATTAAAGCGTGAGTGTAGACGATTTTACGAGTAGCGAGCGAAGCGCCGCGCCGTGGTGAAATAAATGCCCGTAAAAATCAGCGCTGCGCCGAATAGGTGAAACCAAAATAGTTTTTCGCCGAGAAAAACAATTGACAAGACACTGCCAAACACGGGCATGAGGTGCAGGAATAGGCTTGCCTTGCTAGCGCCCACTTGTTTTACGCCGTGGTTCCAAAACACGAACGCGAGTAGCGAGGGGAATGTCCCTGTGTATAGCAATACGCCGTAGCCCGTTGCGGATGCCGTGATGTGCCTGCCGCTGGCGAGTTCGTTAAGATAAAAGGGCGTGATGCCGATGAGACCGATCATGCCGATGATAAAAAGAAACGCGACAGGATGTAGCTCGACGGGTCGCCAGCGCAAGCACAGGGTGTAGATTGCCCACAGGGAAACGCCTGCCAGTATCCACAGATCACCGACGTTAAACGAGAGTGTAGTCAGGACCGATAAATTGCCGCGGATCACTATGGACACCACACCGATGAGCGACAGGGCAACGCCGAGCGCCTGGATCGGGCGCAGTCTGTGGTGAAAGAACAGCCACGACATGACGATGACAATAATCGGAATGATGGTGTTGAGCAGCAGACCGTTGGTGGCGTTGGTGTATTGCAGGCCGACATACTGTAACGCGTTGTGAAACGCTGTGCCCAGCAGACCCAATACTAGTAAGGGTTTCCTGGCATCACGAATCACCGGCCATTGGCGCGATACATGACGCCAGGCAAACGGAAAAAGAATGATCATGGCGATTACCCAGCGCCAGAACGCATAGGCGACAGGCGGAATTTCTCCGCGAAAGCCGCGACCGAACACTTGATTGAGCGCCCAGAATAAGGCTGTTAGGGTCAGCAGTAAGTATGGCGAGGTGAACGGGTTGTTAGTTTTTTGCATAGCGATGGCACTGCGTCGCCCGTGAATTATATTAATTTAGGGTGACGTTCAAACGTAGGCCGGGCCTTCGATCACGGGATGTTTGGCTAAAAATTCCTCATTCACTTCCAACCCGATACCCGGCTTGTCGAGCGGCAATACGGTGCCATCTTTATTTAATTGGTAGGGACTCGACACCAATTCATCGCGGAATAAATTATTCTTTGAGACATCGGCCTCGAAGTACCCGCCGTTATCGATTGCCGCGAGGAAATGCACCGACGCGGCCATGTTGATTCCGGTCATGGAAGTATGCGGATGAATCGGAATTTTCCACGCGGAGGCGAGGGCGGCGATGCGCAGAACTTCCGTGATGCCGCCACTTTTCGACAGGTCGGGTTGGAAAATAGTGATCGCGCCGTCTTCAATCAAGCGATCAAACTCGAAGCGCGTGTAGTGATTTTCCCCCGCCGCCAAGGGAATGCCGTTGAGCAATTTGGCTTCGCGATAACTACGATAGTCGTGGGCAGGAAACGGTTCTTCCAGCCAGCCGACGTTGTACTCGACAAAGCCCGGCATGATGGCGCGCACTTCTTTGATCGAATAGGCGGTGTTCACGTCGCTCAAGATCACGAGCTTGTCGCCAAAAGCCTTGCGCACCGCGGCGATGCGCGTTAGATCGTTCTGTGGCGTATCGCCAACGCGCAGTTTGATCGCGCTGTACCCCGCCTCCACGTGGGGGCGCGCTTCGTCGATCAGCGACGCCGGTTCTTGATAACCCAAAGATACGCCGCCGGCATAGGCGGGAATCGCTTTGCGCGAGCCGCCTAACAATTTGTAAAGTGGCCAGCCAACGGCTTTACCGCGGATGTCCCAGCAGGCCATATCCAATCCGCTCATCGCAAGGCAGGCGCCCGCGCCCATGCCGTGGCTGGCGAGTTGCGATTTATAAATCTTTTGCCAAATGCCAACCGTGTCCGTCGCGTCCATGCC
>JBDSJK010000052.1:0-4328 GCA_039917535.1 Burkholderiales bacterium | reverse complement strand
ACCTCGCTGTCGATGGCAAGACCGACAAACCAACGGTACAGCATGTTGTAGCCCAGGTGCTCGCATAGTGCGCGCTCCGAGCGAATGCCGTAGAGCGCTTGCAGCGTTAGGGCGCGCAGCAGTTTCTGGCCCTAGGCCACCCAGTCAGGGGCAATAGAGTCGCGCCCAATGGGTGCGTACATGTCGTTGAACTTGGCATCAAGCCTAGCCAGTGCGGCGTTGAGGATCGCGCGTATATCTCGCAACGGATGATCCGGCGGAACAAATTCTTCGAGCCGCTTGAAACTGAATAATCCTTCTTGCATTACGTCTGGGCCACGCATGTTTTTGTCCGTTGTTAGCTCATAAATAAGACCACCGCCGTCCAAACAAGTGCCCAAGTAAATGCGCGAAATTCAACAAACTGCTAGGCCAGCCCCACCGCCAATGTGCTCAATAAGCTGCCTAAGCATGTGCAAGCCAAGGCGAAGTCCTACTTGCAGCAGATCTGGATGGCCGAGACACGCGACGATGCCCACCCAGCCTTCGCTACGTTCGTGCAGGTCTATCAGCCCAAGTATCCGAAGGCGGCGCAGTGCCTGGCCAAAGACTAAGAATCGTTATAGCAATCCCCTTTTTGGGGACTGAACTTTTATGATTTTCCAGCCGAGCACGGGCATCCTATTCGTACCAGCAACCCCATTGAATCGACCTTTGCCAGCGTGCGGCTACGCACCGCCAAGACACGCGGATGTGTTTCTCGAACTAGCATTCTATCGAGGGTGTTTAAAATCACGATCAGCGCGGAACAGCGTTGCCTGAAACTGCGCGGCGCTGAACTGATCCCCGAAGTCATTCAAGGAATTCAATTCAAAAATGGAGTGCGAGAGCAATCCAAAAAAATCGCCGCCTAATCAATATTCCATACACAACATTTGACTATTGCTCCACGGGAGATCTGCGACGTCTACGTAACGGGAATCAAGCTGCTCAAGCTTTGCTTCGTTGGACATGTGGGGAGGACGTGCCATAGGATTTTCATAAGTAAAAATAAGTTGATTAAGCGAGCATGCATCGTGCGGCGTCGCGAGCGAGTTGTCCAACCGTTACGCCCCTTGCAGCCGCGAGCTTGTTCATCGCGCTAATCGTGCCATCAAAGTAGGTGCTCTGGGCCGTCGCCCATGTGAGTTGTCATCGCGTCAACGGCAGCCCCCGATGCCCTCAGTTGCGGGTTCTAGCGCGTACGAAGGGCGTAGAGAAAAACTAAACTTATAGGAAGATAGACTAGATGCTTATTACACCTGCCGATGTGCCTTGGGTAACTGCGCCCACTAACCCTTAGTGGACACATAGCTTGCGCCGTCCGCTCTGCGTGTCTTCACGGTCCAATTATTTTTCCACGCGTCGACCACAAGCGTAGGGTATTCGGGGCGGCCCAGACTGCCGTTGTAACGGCCTAAGGCACGGAAGTAATCGCCTTTTTCCATCTGGAGATAGTGGCGAAGAATCATGCAACCATAGCGCAAATTGGTACGCAGGTTGAATAAATTGTGAGTCTTGTCGCCAATTTGTGTAACCCACCAAGGCATGACTTGCATCAGCCCACGGGCACCTACAGTCGAAACCGCGTATTTGCGGAAATTGCTTTCAACTTGGATCAAGCTCAAGACAAGTTCTGCATCTAACCCAGCACGCATGGCTTCATAGTGTACGGTTCTTAGGAAATCAATTCGTGACTCTTCGTCTGGAATTTTTTTCTTGAGCCGGCGAGACATTTCCCCTAGCCAGCTTTTTTCATGCTCGATTGAATCGAAGTAAGTTTTTTCGGCTGGCACATCGGCTACGGCACGCTGCAGCACGGATTTCACACTATGGGATAGCTGTTCCTCGAGTTGGGCGCCAGCAAAGGCCGAACTAGCAAGCACCAATACAGCAGGAGCCAGCATCGCGCGGGCAAAGCGAAACAATGAAAAATGGTTGAAGGAAAAACTCATGAACGTAATTTTAGCTTCTCAAGCACACTTTGCAAGTCCAGTTTTAGTGCCTCGTATTCGCCACGCTGTTGATATTCCAGTATATTTACTTTTAGCCCACGCTCACTGACAACAATGCGATGGGGAATACCGATCAATTCCTGATCGGCAAACATGACGCCGGGACGTTCGTCACGGTCATCGAGTAGGACCTCTAAACCGAGGGCGGCGACCTCATCGTGGAGCTTTTGCGCGGCGACCTGCACCTCAGGGCTTTTCTTGTAGCCAATGGGGGCGATGTAGACATCAAACGGCGCCATGGCTCTGGGCCACTTGATGCCACGCTCGTCGTAATTCTGCTCGATAGCAGCGGCCACGATGCGCGACACGCCGATGCCGTAACAGCCCATTTCCATCACCTTGGATTTGCCGCTCTCATCGAGGAACGTCACTCCCATGGCTTTAGAATATTTTGTGCGCAATTGGAAAATATGGCCTACTTCGATGCCGCGGGCGATTTGCAACTCGCCCTTGCCATCGGGGCTGGGATCGCCAGCGACTACGCTGCGAATATCTGCTACAAGATTCGGCTCGGGAAGATCACGTCCCCAGTTTACACCAGTGAGGTGATAACCGTAGTCGTTTGCGCCGCAGACAAAATCACTCATGGTGTCTACACTGCGGTCAGCGATAATCAGCGGTTTTTTCGCAAGCGCAATGGGGCCCATATAGCCGACTGGTACCATTAGATGTTTTTGAATTTCTTCGCCACTGGCAAGCCTTAAACCCCTTAATTCCGGGATCTTGGCGGCTTTAATTTCGTTTAATTCGTGATCGCCACGCAGGAGTAGCATTACCGCTTTTTCATCGCCCACCTTACCGGCCATGACGACGATGGCTTTCACGGTATTCTGTAGTGGCAATTTCAGCAATTCGGCGACCGCTTCGCAAGTCTTTTTGCCCGGGGTTGGCACCTTGTTAATGGACTGGAGAGCCGCGCCCCGCTTGACACCTGGCGCGATAGCCTCGGCCAATTCTACATTCGCGGCATAATCCGACGTTGGGCAATAGGCGATTGCGTCTTCACCAGAATCGGCGAGTACGTGAAACTCGTGGGAGCAGGTGCCGCCGATGGCCCCCGGATCGGCAGCGACTGGACGAAACTTGAGACCAAGCCGCTCAAACACGCGGGAATAAGCGTCGTGCATCGCTTGATAGGTTTGGTCCAGACTCGCTTTGTCGGCATGAAATGAATATGCATCTTTCATCACGAATTCGCGGGCGCGCATGACGCCAAAGCGTGGGCGAATCTCATCGCGAAATTTGGTTTGTATTTGATAGAGATTGAGCGGCAGTAGGCGATAGCTCTTAACCTCACGCCGCACGATATCGGAAATCACTTCTTCGTGAGTCGGCCCAAAACAGAAGTCGCGATCATGGCGGTCTTTGATCTTCAGCATTTGTGGTCCGAACAAGCCCCAGCGACCGGATTCTTGCCACAATTCCGCTGGCTGCACGGCGGGCATTAATAGCTCGATCGCGCCAGCACGATCCATTTCCTCCCGCACAATATTTTCTACTTTGCGCAGCACCCTCAGACCCAATGGCATCCAGGTATAAAGACCTGAGCCCAGTTTCTTAATCAGCCCGGCACGCAGCATGAGTTTGTGACTGGCAAGTTCCGCTTCGGCGGGCGCCTCTTTTAGGGTCGACAGAAAAAATTGTTTAACACGCATGGTGGGTAGGGCTATCCGTTATTGTTTGGTAAAACCGCCCGAAGTGACGGGATAGGAACCGTTGAATGAGGGAGAAGTCTACCTGTGATCCACCACTCATACCACCCAGACGTATCTTCGCAATTAGTCCGAAAAGCAAAAAGCCCCGACTCTGTTGAGTCGGGGCTTCCGCTTACTGTAGGAGCCTGACGATGACCTACTTTCACACAGGTAATCTGCACTATCATCGGCGCTGAGGCGTTTCACGGTCCTGTTCGAAATGGGAAGGGGTGGGACCACCTCGCTATGGTCGTCAGACATAACTTGACGTCTTGCTGGCTAGGCCAACAAAACCAATCTGAAAGAAGTAATTGGGTTGTAATTGCAATGCAACTGTTGTTATAGGATCAAGCCTCACGGGCAATTAGTATCGGTTAGCTTAACGCATTACTGCGCTTCCACATCCGACCTATCAACGTCCTGGTCTCGAACGACCCTTTAGGGAGATCAAGTCTCCGGGAAGTCTCATCTTGAGGCAAGTTTCCCGCTTAGATGCTTTCAGCGGTTATCTCTTCCGCACATAGCTACCCGGCGATGCCACTGGCGTGACAACCGGTACACCAGAGGTGCGTCCACTCCGGTCCTCTCGTACTAGGAGCAG
>JBDSJK010000051.1:0-8416 GCA_039917535.1 Burkholderiales bacterium | reverse complement strand
ATGAATACAACGACGCGCGCGGGCCTAATGCGAGCGAGATGATGTGGGCGTTTTTTCAACCGCATCGGCGTGTTTCGGCCGTAAATTCTGTGCCGGTAAATCAGCGCGTGGCGTAATGAGCGAGCCCGTGCCATCATGGCTGGAGAAGTAAGCGTGGTGATACGTTTTGGGTAGGTGCCGCCAGGCTCGAGGCGGGGCGAGGCTTGTGGCGGGGTCGATGGTTTGAGAATTGTGATGAGCAACTTTTCCGCCGCCACACGTTTGGCTTCACGGCGTTCAGCGACAAGGGACAACTTGCTCCCGAATTCGAAATGGAATAAATTGATTGATCGCAAATCAAACTGCGCCGGCCTGTATGGAAATAAAAATTATTGATCACAATTCCGCCGATTACTTACAGATGGTTTCATTGCGTTATAAATTATTGCGTGAACCACTTGGTCTGAAGTTTAGCGATGAAGATTTGGCGGCTGAACGTGATGATGTGCTGTTGCTTTGCACCGAAAACGAAACAACTATCGGCTGCGCCGTTCTTTCAGGCAATGGACCCGGCGTGATGAAGCTGCGACAAATGGCCGTAGACAGCGGCTGGCAGGGTAAAGGTATCGGTGGAAAAATTGTGGCTTTTGCCGAACAATATTGTTTGGAAAATCATTTTGAAACCATGGTACTTCATGCTCGAAAAACCGCTGCGGGTTTTTATGAAAAACTCGGCTACCGAATTACCGGCAACGAGTTTATCGAAGTATCTATTCCGCATTTTGCGATGGAGAAAAAGCAAGCATAGCGTGGACAAATTGTACCGGCATTCTTTGGGCTCCACTGCGCTCAGTAGGTAGGTTGGACCAAGCGCAGCGGATCCAACATCAGCCAATTATTTTTAGTGGAAGGGTAGGCCGGCTGCGCTTGACCCAACTTCATTTACAGTGCGCACCCTACACTTAATCTCGCGGAAATTGACATCACAGAATTCTTGGAAGACACTAGCTGCAATGTCAGAAGTCATCCACTTTCAGGTATACATCTTCGTGAGACGCCACGCCTTAATGCCAAAGGAAATCCAATCATGAACATATTGAAGCGGCTCATCGTTATCGTTGCGGGTCTGATCACCGGCTTCCCCTCGATGGCGCAAGAACCGGGTACCGCACGGCCAGAATTAGTTCTAAAAGAGGTCGTATCCGGCATGCCCCGAGGTGAAAAACAGGAAGTACGTGTTCAAACGGCAAGCTTCAAGCCTGGCGACAAGACTGTGTTCCACACGCACCGGTTTCCGGTAACGGTGTTCATCCTGGAGGGCGCGTTCACGTTGGAACTGGAAGGGCGTGCATCGCTCACCGTGAAAGCGGGGCAAGCGTTCGTCGAGCCGCCAGATGTGAAGATGACGGGTTACAACCGCAGCATCAGTGAGCCATTGCGATTAGTAATCTTTTACACAAGCGATCCGGACACTCCGTTTCTTGATCCGATCCGGTAGTAGGATTTCGCGGCGGCAACGAAGTTCGAGCAAGTTTTAGGTTGGCGCTGAACGCGGAGAAGCCTAACAAATCGCAGTGAAAATATAAACCCTGTAGCGTCAATCGCGCAGCATTGCACTGTTTGCACCACGATGCGCCTTCATCACTTCATCTTTAAGCGTGCGCCAAATCTTAGCGTGTAATTCCGCGAAGTGCGGCGTCATGCGTATCTCCGACACGTCGCGGGGTCGCGGCAAATCAATCGGGAATTCGCCAACGGGATGACAGCCCGGCCCGGCAGACAGCACGACGACCCGGTCCGCCAACGAGATCGCTTCTTCCAAATCGTGGGTGACAAACAGCACGGATTTTTTGTCTTCGGCACACAGCGCCAATAATTCGTTTTCCATCAGCTCGCGGGTTTGTGCATCGAGCGCGCTGAACGGTTCATCCATGAGCAAAATTTTCGGTTTTAAGGCGAGAATTTGTGCCAGGGCAACACGCTTTTTCATGCCGCCGGAAAGCTGGTGGGGGTAGCGCTCGGCGTGAGCACCTAAGCCCACCCGTTGTAGCCACCCGCGCGCGATTTTCTGCGCCGCGCCGTTGGATTCGCCGCGAAACGTGAGCCCGAGCGCCACGTTGTCCAACGCATTTTTCCACGGCAACAGGGCATCAGCCTGAAACATATACGCCGCATCGCGATTGAGGCCAACGAGTGGTTTATCGAACACGCGCACCTCGCCCAACGTCGGCGCGACTAAACCTGCCGCAACGTTGAGCAAGCTGGATTTACCGCAGCCGGTTGGCCCGACCAACGCGATAAACTCACCGTTTCCAATTTGTAGCGTCGTGTCGGAAACGGCCACGTAGCGCGGCGCTTCAGGACTATTGCCTGGAAACGCGCATTCCACGTGCTTCAGCAGCAATGCCGGCCTGAGAGCCTTACTGGGTATGGCTTGTGGCGAGGTTGTTTCTATCAACATAGGCGACCGTGACGCACTAATGGATTAGTTATTGGATAGCACAAAATTAAAAATCACCGCAGCCTCACTGCATTGCCCTCCCCCTTCAAGGGAAGGCTGGGGTGGGGATGGGTTTTGAGCGTTATTACGGAATAGCCCCATCCCCACCCCCCTTAAAGGGAGGGGCGCTTACTAATGCGCGTCACTTAATTTTCGCCAACGCGTTCTTCACAAAACTCATATCGTAAGTCTGATCGAGCCACACAACCGGCGCACGTTTCACGCCGGCGTTGTGTTGTTTTAGCACGTCATAACTATGCTTCACCGCCGCCGCACTGATCAGTCCGTCGCTTGAATAATTGCCGCGCAGTTTTTCAAACACCTCGAGGTACAGTGCTTTGTCGCCCAGCAGATATTCGGGCGGGAGCGTAGCGACGAGTTGATCCTGCGTCGCGGTTTGTAGCCATTTCAGCGCGCGCACCATCGCGTTGGTGAGCGCTTGCACGGTGTTGGGATTGTTTTTCACAAAGGCTTCCCGCGCGTACAACGTGCCCGCCAGCATGGGGCCGCCGAACACACTTTTTGTTCCCTTGGTAGTGATCGTTTCCGCGACGATGGTGATCAGGCCTTGTTTTTCCAGCAGCGTCATCACCGGTTCGACATTAACGATCGCATCGATCTGGCCGCCGCGCATGGCCGCCACCGCCTGCGGCCCAGTGCCTACACCGATGACGGAAACATCGTCGGGAATCAACTGCACGGAGCCAAGCAGATGATCCAACATCATGTTGGTGCTTGAGCCCGGCGCGGTGACGCCGACCTTCATGCCCTTCAAATCTTTCGGCCATGAATAGCTCGCGGCCTTCGCCTTTGCAATGCCCAGCGACATGGCGGGATTGGTGCTCAGCAACACGAACACCTTCAATTTTTGCGCCATGGTTTGCATGGTGATCGTGTGGTCAAAGCCACCTGCGACCACATCGGCGCTGCCGCCTATCAAGGCCTGCAGCGACTTCGAACCGCCGGTGAAATCGGCAATCTCTACCTCAAGACCTTCGTCCTTGAAATAATTTAAGCGCTCCGCGATGGTGAGCGGCAGGTAGTAAAGTGTCGCTTTGCCGCCGACGGCGAGGATGAGTTTGGGTTTTTCTAAGGCCTGGGCGTAGAGTAGTGATGCTACCGACAGCAAAAATATTGACGCGATGAAGCGGAATGAAAACGTTGTCACAAATTGATCCTTGATTGATGGAATGATTACCCGGTATTGAACAAAATCATCGTGCCGGCTAGCGCTCACAATTTAAAGGGAAAGATTCAGTGTTCGAGCTTTAGGAATGGGTGGCACTTTGCTTCAAGCACATCGTGCTGCGCGTAAAACCATTTCTTTATTTCAATCCGCTGACTTCCCTTGGCTGTTAACTCTTCTCCAGCGGATAATCCGGCCATCTGATCATTAAGGCACTGCAGTTCAGTTGCTTTTTGGTCGAGTTCCTTGCGGAGATAAGCATCTAGCGGTTCATCGAACAGCCAACGCGCCTCGCGGGTTCCAGCCACAAACGCATTAAATGCATCGTCAATTGCTTCTCCCTTTATAACTACTGTGGCGATAAATGTGCGCGCTGCGTCGTATACTGAGAATCGCCTCGAGAATAAGTCAAATTTAAGCTTATTCCTCGCTGTTGCTGCTTGTCTCCATGCCAAATACAACCCAACCGCAGCAACGGTAGGTGTTAGCAGTGCCGATAGGTAGGCAGTCCAATGCAATTTAGTAATCCTAGGTTAGGAGTTGGCAAGCGCGTAGTGTAACGAAAATTGTTTAAAGGACGAAGCTACAATCCTTATGCCGCACGCAACATCACCGAAAAACAACTCCCGCCGCCGTCACGTCCGCGACACGTGATTGCACCCGAGTGCTTGCGAGCAATTTGCTGCGCCAACGCCAAACCCAGCCCCACCCCGCCATCCCGCTCGCGCGTACCGGGCAAACGATAGAACGGTTCGAATATTTTCTCGCGTTCGCTTTCCGGCACGCCGGGGCCGCGATCGCACACTTCGAGGACAATGCTATTTTCCTCGCGTCCGCGCAAGGTGACTTCAACCGGCGATCCGCCGCCGTAGCGGTGCGCATTCTCCAGCAGATTGCGCGCCATGCGCCGCAGTAACTTCGCGTCGCCGTTGATGCTGAGCAACTCGCCTTCCAATAGCGCATCGCCGCGGGCACATTCTTCTGCGACTAGCGCGGTGAGGTCAACGATTTCGAAATTGGCTTGCTCGGTGTGGGTAGCATCGAGCCGGCTGGCGAGCAATATTTCGTCGATGAGTTGATCGAGTTCGCGAATGTTCTGCTCGATCTCGCGACGAGTTTCGGCATTGGGATTTTCTTTGAGCATTTCCACAGACATGCGCATGCGTGCCAGCGGCGAACGCAGTTCGTGGGAAGCGTTGGCCAGCAGGTTTTTTTGCGCTTGGATCAGGCTTTGGATGCGCGCTGCGGCGCTATTAAACGCGGCGGCCAATTGCGCCACTTCATCATGGCCCGCCACGGGCACGCGCACGGCTAGGTTGCCCGCGCCCAAAGCTTCGACGCCGCCTTGCAGCCGCTCCAGCCGCCGCGTTAAACGCCGCACGACAGGGTAAGCGCCGATCCCAACGGCGAACGCAATCAATGCTAGAGTCGCGACGAAGCCAAAGGGTGCGCGTCCACGACCATGGACGCGTCGAGCCACTAGCCAGCGCCCGTCGTTAAGTTTAAGCGCGAATGCGGGCGGCCCGTGTTGGCCAAACAGCCAAACGCTTTGCAGCTTATTGGTATCGGGTGCGGGCAGTGGCGTTGTGGCGGCGCTTGCAATTAGGGCGCCCGTGTCGGTGAACAGCCCGAGGTCACTGTGGGAACGATGGTGCCAACGATCGAGCGCCGCTTGCTGTGCGCTGATTGGCGCGGTCGGCGGTGGCAGCACTTCGCTGGCAATTTCAGAAAACGTATCGAGCTGGGCTTCATGGCGGGCTGGATCGAAAGCGAATCGCCACGCCGTTGCGATGAGAATAGCGGTGATCAGCAAGCTCGCGAGCACCGCGACGTAAATGCGAAAGTACAGCCGATGGAAACGCTGCTTCATGGCCATATTATTGAGCCCCTGACTGGAGAGGCAATAATAATGAGGCTCTCAGAGCATGCATCGTCAGCAGGCAATATCCATGCGGCATTTCAAGCATCTTGTGATTTTGCAAACACATAACCTGCACCACGCACGGTGATGATGCGCCGCGGCTGTTTCGGATCGTCTTCAATAGCGGCGCGAATACGGGCGATATGTACGTCGATGGAGCGATCGAACGCTTCGAGCGGTTCGGCTTTGAGCAAATCCATCAACTGTTCGCGGCTCAACACACGTCCGGCACGCTCGGCCATGACGACGAGCAGATCAAATTGGTAAGCGGTCACGGTGCGTTCGCCGCCGTCTACGCGGACAAGCCGCGCATCGCGATCAATTTCGAGTTGGCCGAAACGTAGCAACTCGTTGCGCTGAGCGCGCGTTTCGCTCGGCTGTTGGCGACGCAGCACGGCGCGAATACGCGCCAGCAATTCACGCGGCTCGAACGGTTTGGCAAGATAATCATCGGCGCCTATTTCCAGGCCGATGACTCGATCCGTCGGATCGCCCTTTGCCGTCAGCATAATGATGCCGACGTCGGGCGAGGTGTGGCGACCGTCCCTGGGCAAGGCGCGAATGCGGCGACATACCTCTAGGCCATCGCCGTCGGGCAACATCAAATCAAGAATCACCAACTGAAAAATTTCTCGCTGCAAGGCATACATGCCCTGCGCCACGTCCTCGGCCAGCGTGATCGCGAGACCCTGTTGGCCGAGGTAATCGCGCACCATCGCGGCCAGGCGATGGTCATCTTCTAGCATCAGAATGCGCTGCGTCATGCGCGCATGTTAACCCATGCGCTTCTTCCAGCGCGCGGCGAGTTTGATGCGCTGATCCGGCGTCAGGACTTCGGCGGCGTCGGCCAAAGCTTGTGCGAATCGCTTCGAGGCCGTTTCACCGAGCTGCAACTCTTCAACGCGCAATTGCTCAATAGCGGCGCGGTCAATGGTGGCCTGGGAAAGCAAATCTACCCCACGGCCACGCGCGGCACGATGCTGGGTGCGCAACGGCAACAAATCGCGCGCGGCGTCCTTGGCGATCTGCGCGATCTTTTGCTTTTGCTCTGGGGTCGCGGTCACATCGTCGAGTACCCACTTAACGGCTTTGTCGATACGTTGCCCGGCTTCTTCGGGGCTCATATCACCCATTTGCCCGTGCCGCCCATGGTGCCACCCCGGCCCGCCACAGGCGCTTAACGTCAGTACGCCTGCCAAGGCCGCGCCGATGCCGACCATAGTCCAACGACGGGAGAGATTTTTCGGTGTGGGTTTTGAATCGTTCATCGCTAACTCCTTAATATTGTCCAGCGGCGGGAATGCCGCATAAGCTAAGAGTAAGGGCGGGGTGTTGCTTGAAAGCTTAGCCTGTGTAAAGTTTTGTGTAGCAACCTGCGCCTCTTGATAAGCGGCAACCGATGCGATACTGTCAGCAAATGCAAACTCCGACAAAAAAATCCGCGCTAGTGTTGTTCGCCCACGGTTCTCGCGATCCCGCCTGGGCTGAGCCGTTTAAAGCCATTCAAGCATTGATCCGTGCCCAGGCGCCGGGCCTGCGTTCGGAATTAGCCTTTTTGGAGTTGATGCAGCCGAGCATCGGTGACTGCGTGGCGACGCTCGCGGCAGAGGGTTTGGAGGAGATCACCATCGTGCCGTTGTTCCTCGCCGCCGGCCGGCATTTGCGCGAGGATTTGCCGGCGTTGATTAAGCCGATTCAAGCGGCTCATCCGGGATTGACGATTGCTATTCTGCCACCCATTGGCGAGATGGCGGAGATTCAGGCGGCCATTGCGAGGGTGGCGCTGCCTGCGTCGTTACGCTGATACGGGGTGACTAATCCTGGTACAGCCGTGGCGAGGTCAATTCCCTCCCTTTCAAGGGGAGGAGCATGTCGGTAGGCTTGGGCGACTCGTGCAGTTCTCGACGCTTTCCGTCCGGCCTCAAATAACATACCCATCGGCATTACCCTGCCGCGCTCGCTCGACGGAGTCTCGTTTGAGATGGGGTGCGAACAGTTCAATGAATTCGTAGAGGTAGCGGCGCAAATAGGCGTCGCGGCGGAAGGCGATGCGCGTGGTGTTGACCGGGAACAAGTCGTCCACTTCGATCCTGCGCAACTCCGTGTCCCGCCCCGGCTCGAAGGCCATTTTCGCGACAATGCCTATACCTAAGCCTAGGGCGACATAGGCTTTGATCACGTCGGCGTCGAGCGCGGAAAGTATGATATTCGGCACCAGCGCTTGTTGCTCGAAGACGCGATTGATCTTGCTGCGACCGGCGAACGCGGTGTCGTAAGTGATGATGGGGAAGCGCGCAACGTCTCGGATGCTGACGGCGCGCTGCTGCAACAGCGGGTGGTCGTGCCGCGTGACTAGGCAGTGGTGCCATTCATAACAGGGTAACGAGAGCAACTCCGGCCGATCGGCTAGCGCTTCCGTCGCGATGGCGAGATCCGCTTTGCCGGCGATGACCTCCTGCACGATCTGGCCGGGATTGCCCTGGTGCAGCGTCAACTTGACCTTGGGGTAGCGCTCGGAAAACTGCTTGACCACGGTGGGCAGCGCGTAACGCGCTTGTGTGTGAGTGGTTGCTATCGTCAAGGTACCGGCATTTTCGTCACTAAATTCTTCGGCCACTTGTTTGAGATTGGCCGCTTCGCGCAACACGCGCCCGGCAACTTGAATAATCGCCCGGCCCGCTTCGGTCAAATCCACCACTCTTTTTCCGCTACGCACCAGCAAGGCCACGCCTAACTCTTCCTCCAGCAGGCGAATTTGTTTGCTCACGCCGGGCTGGGAAGTATGCAGCGCCGTCGCCGCATCTGAGATGCTTAAGCCTTGCTTGGCGAC
>JBDSJK010000050.1:0-5112 GCA_039917535.1 Burkholderiales bacterium | reverse complement strand
CAGGGCGTGCCACAATGCACACGTGGAGCGGCTCTCCCGCCACGAGTTGCCGTAAACCTTCTAGGTATTGCCACGTCTTGCGCACTTCATCGTTAACCCTCGCACCGAGTTGCTCGGGCGTTTGGGTATTGAGCGGTGTCATGCGACTAAATTTGATCTCCCCGTTCTGGCTATAATTTTGTCGTAACTGATCGCCATCGTGCAGCGTAACCAGCAACACATGTTTTCCGATGACGTTCAGCGGCTTCAGCAGTAGAGACGACAGCAGTGGCGCCGAATAAATGCCAACTAATGGCGCCCGTTGTGCCTCTATAGCTTCAAGCCACGGCGTCAGTAATTCCGCGTTCGTGATGGCGGTGTAAAGCACCTGATCATCACGTCGTCCTGTTTTGTCTCGGCCTTGTACTTTGGCATAGCGATAGGGTGTTGCACGATAGATCTGCGCAAGTTTCCGATCAAGCAAGGCGCGACGATCACGATTGCCTACGTGGGGGATTGCGTCCAATCTAAAATCTTCTTCGATCAGATCGACAAGCAAGTAGGCGCGCAGCTTGGCCCAGCGTTTCAGATGCTCAATAAATTCCGCTACGCCCGCTTCATTCGCCGCGAAACAAACCGTTGCGCGCGCCTGCCCGCCGTGCCAAATGGTAGATTGCAGGTGCTCGTTGGTCAGATACAGCAAATGTTTTTTGAACATGCCGCGCTTAGCAGGGTGTTAAATAACGTAGCGAGTGAGGCCAAGATAAGGCACGAAAGGCAGAAAAAGCGGAGTTTACATGGAAGTAAACGAGCATTTTTCTGTCTTTCACAACGCAGGATTGGCGAGCGCAATAGGTTTTCAACATACTGTTAGATCTTTACCTTACTAATAGCGTCGTAGATCGGTCCGAACACCGGCAAGAGCGTCAGTACCAAAATGGAGCCGATAATCAAAATAGTTGCCGGCTCGATGAGTTTTTGGACGCCTTCGATCGCTTCTTTGACATCGCGGCTATAAAAATAACTGACGTTCAATAGCGCATTGTCCAGCCCGCCGGTCGCCTCACCGACTTTTAACATTCGCAGCACGAGTGGCGGAAATAGACCGACACTCTGGAAGCTTTGTGTGAGACCTTGACCTTCGGCAATCTGCCGTCCCACTTGCTCTAGTCCAGCTTCAATGACTTTATTACCGGAAATTTTTTCGGAAATTTTGATGCAATCGAGAATGCTGATGCCCGATGCATACATCAATGCGAAGAATGTCGAAAAACGCGCCAAAACAATGCGGCGGTTAATGGAGCCAATGATGGGAATACGCAATTTCCAATCGTCGAGTTGATAGCGAAACTTGCTGTTGGAGCGGGCCAACGCACCGAATAGAAAAAACAGAACGACCGGAAGGATAAGTACGACATACCAATAATCCACAAAGAAATTCGATATGGCGATGAGGATTTTGGTTCCGGTCGAGATGTTGGAATCCAATGTTTTGATGACCTGCACGAGCTTGGGCACCAAATAGGTCATCAGAAAAGCGATCACCCCCAATACCACGACGGTGGTGATCGCTGGATAAATCACGATGTTGCGGGTTTGTTTGGCGATTTCATCCTGCCACTTCAAATTTTCCGTCAGTTTGGCTAACACGTCACTCAGCCGGCCACTTGCCTCGCCGGATCGCACTAGGCTCACAAACACCGTATCAAACACTCTAGGATGATCCGTCAATGCATCAGAAAAAGTTTTGCCTCCCTCTATTGCCTCAATCAAATTCGCCAGCACTTCGCGGAAGTGCGCATGGGATACGCTATCGCGCAGGTCGACCAGTGCGTCGATAATTGGTACGCCCGCCTTGAGTAGTTGTTCCAGATGAAAACAGAAATTAATCTGTTCCTGGCGATTCACCGGTGAGCCAAAAGAGAGCTTGCGCAATGTTCGAGACGGTTTGCCGAGGATGAGGTCTAGGCTCATGCGCTTTAATCGCATCTCAAGGTCGAGCGCGTTCACAGCATCAAGATTGCCGCGTATGATTTTTCCCTGACCGTCCATCGCGCGATAGGCGAATTGCATCTACTGAATACGGTCCGTTAAATCGACCACCCGCGCGATTTCGTCAAGGGTGGTGTCGCCGCTGAGGATGCGGCGGATACCATCGTCAGCCAAGGAGCGGAAGCCCTTGTCCTCAGCCAATTTGCGGATCTCTCGACCCGAGGCGCGGCGTGTGATCAGCTCATCGAGGTCTGCGTCGAATTTTAAGATTTCCATCAGAGCGGTGCGGCCCTTGTAACCGGTTCCAGAGCAATAGCTGCAGCCCACGGCGAGATAAAGAATTGGCACCGGCGCGTCCACGCCGTTAGAAATGCCCAACAACTGCATCGCCATCTTATCGGCGGCTTGAGGTTTTTTGCAGCGCGTGCAAAGTTTTCGCACCAGGCGTTGAGCGATTATGCCGATAATGTTGCCGGCCATGATGTCCGGCATGACGCCGAGATCAAGCAACCTGGGGATCGCACCGATCGCGGAATTGGTGTGTAGCGTGGAGTACACTTGATGTCCCGTCATGGCGGCGCGAAACGCCATCTCCGCCGCGTCTTGGTCCCGTATCTCGCCGACCAGGATGACATCAGGGTCTTGCCGCATCATCGAGCGTATACCGTTGGCAAAATCCAGCTTCACTGCTTCATTCACCGACGTTTGGCGGATCAACGGCATTGGGTATTCCACCGGCTCTTCGAGGGTCATGATGTTAATGGCTTCGACGTTGATGCGGTTGAGAATCGAGTAGAGCGTTGTAGTTTTCCCACTGCCCGTTGGCCCTGTCACGAGGATCATGCCGTTAGGCCGCGCGATCATGATCTGCAACGTTTGCAGTTCGTGTTCTTGCAGACCCAGAAGCTCCAGCGGCACGATGCCTTTTTGCCGATCCAAGATACGCAGTACGATGTTCTCGCCATGGCTGGTCGGAAGACTTGACACACGAAAGTCCACTTGATGCCCAGACAGCACAAGCGAAAACCGTCCATCTTGAGGCGCGCGGGTTTCGGCGATGTTCATATTGCTCATCACTTTCAGGCGCACCACCATCGCGGCCCAATAGTTCTTGTGTAATGAGCGGATTTGGCGCAATACGCCGTCCAAGCGATAACGTATGCGCAGAAAACCCTGTTCCGGCTCGAAGTGAATATCCGACGCGCCCTGCTTAGCGGCGTCATTGAGGATCGCGTCTATCAGTCTGACAACCGGCTGGCTGTATTCGTCAAAGTTTGCCTGTACGCTGGCGTAGTCAATTTCACCGGTTTCAATTTCATGCAGGATGCCGTCGATGGAAAGCTCAAAGCCATAGTATTGCTCAATGCCCGCGATAATGTCCGAATCGCGCGCCAACATGGCCTCGACGTGAATATCATCACGTAGCAAGGCGCGTATTTGGTCGAGGGCAACCACGTCCGTGGGGTCGGAGATGGCAATGATGAGTTTGTTCTCAGCACGTTGCAGGGCGACCGGCAGAACATGGTGGCGCCGCGCCACATCTTTTGGTATTAATGCCAGCGCGGCGGGATCCGCCACCGTGTTGGACAGGTCGATGGAGATCTGGCCTAGGCTTTCCGACAGGATGTCACGTATCGTCGCTTCGGAGACGAAGCCCAGACTGACCAACAACTTACCAAGCGGAATGTTACGAGTTTTTTGTTCGATCAACGCGATACGCAGTTGATCATGGCTGATGATGCCTTTTTCCAGTAGCACTTCGCCAAACGGTTGCTTGGCGATAGCCCTAGGCATGGATGGCATGGCGGACATAGTGCCCTTACTCCGCTTGCGCCAGTTCCGCGAGCCGCGTTTTTATTGCCGCTGCGCTAAAGCGCGCCGGGTGGTTTGCGGTAAGCTCCAGCGCGCGGCGGTAATAAATTTTCGCTTGCTTGGTTTGACTGATTTGATCAAGGCTCACTGCAAGGTTGTAGGCATAGTCCGCATTGCGTCCGTCCAAGCTAAACGCATCGAAGTAAGCCTGCTGCGCTTCGTTCCAACGGCCTTGATTGGCATACTGATTGCCCAGCGCAAAATGCAACGTAGCCGAATCGGGAGAGCGCGCCAGTTCGAACTTAAGCTGGCTTTCGCTCGGTCCGCCTTGGTGTCGTACGGAAGACAAACCGGCCAACGCTGCCGGGTTTTGTGGATCGAGTTCAAGCGCGCGTTGATAGAGTTGCTCCGCGCCGTCGATATTGCCCTGATTGCCGGCAATGCTGGCTAACCCAAGCAGCGCGTCAGTGTTGAACGGGTCGCGCTCCAATGCGATATTGTAAAGTCGTTTCGCCTCACCGCGCTTGCCGGACAGCAGTGCCTCATATGCCTGTGCCAGGTCCGGGTCGATCGCGGCAGTGCGTCGATCGCCACGATCGAATCGTATGCCGCCGCGCTCGTTTGCAACCGGCCGCGACCGCGTCGACTTAACCTGCCGAGCCTGCTCAACCTCGCGGCGGACAGTTTCTTCCGTCGACAAGGCAATATCGCTATTGATCGCCGTCGATACGTCACCGGCTCGCGCCGCGGATCGTCTGGGCTTGCTTGGTTTGGGGGATGGTTCGAGCTTTGCAGAAGGCGTGGTTGCGGGTGCTACTAATGGCAAGGTGGACCGTTCCGAAGCGGTGGGTGATTCGGCGGCAGTGGGAAGCGGGTGTGGGGGTTCTGTAATCGAGCTTAGTGCGGGAGCCGTTGCCGCAACGGGCGCGACCACCTCGGGTTGCGGTGCGGGCAACGGCGGACGCGCCTGCATGGGATGGATCGCAGGACCAGGCGGAAACGCCAAGCTATACCAAACGTAAAACCCGCCACCGGCGAGCAAGAGCGCGGCTAAACCCCCCACCACTAGCATACCGGCGCGGTTGCGCGGCACCGGTCGCTTTGCTGCGAATAGCGTTTTGGCAGCTTCGCGTTCTGCAACTGCGGCCGCTGCAGCGGATGCAGCGGATGCTGGCTTAGGTTGCATTGGGGCGATGACCAAATCGTCCAACGTCGCCGGAGCAGATTTCAGACTCTTCACTTCGGTGCGCAGTGCTGCGTCACCGAGCTGCGGCTCCGGTCGTGACGTTGTCTCTGCAAGATCGCCCGGCATGTCGCGCACCTTAGGCT
>JBDSJK010000049.1:0-15398 GCA_039917535.1 Burkholderiales bacterium | reverse complement strand
CTTGGCACAGTGAAAGCCGCGACCACGTCTAGCAGAACATTGAAAAACTACTACTAGTCTTTTAGAACGAAGGTCACTTTCATCGCTACGCGATATTCAGTTACCTTGCCTTTATCGACGACGACTTTTTGATCTTTAATCCATGCGCCGGTGATGCCTTTCAGCGTCTTGTTCGCGCGGGCGATGCCGGTTTTAACGGCATCTTCAAAACCTTTGGATGAAGAGGAAATAATTTCGGTGACTTTTGCTACGGCCATGGTGGTACTCCTTCTTGCCGGTTGACGAAAGAAAATGGGCGGTCCACTTTCAGGATTTCACTCGCTCCATGCGCGGGTCATAGAGCGGCTCGAGGTGTAACGTACAGGCCACGCGGGTGCTGGCTATTTCCAATTCGTAGTTCCCGGTACACAACCATTCATTGTCGACACCATCGACCCGCCGCACGTAGCCATAACCAATATTGCAATCTATAGTGTAACCCCAGCCCGCACTCGATAGCCAGCCGACACGCTCGCCGTCGCGATAGATTGTTTCGCGACCGAGCAGCACGATGTTTTGATCGGCAAGGGTGAAACATGCAAAGTGTTTTTTTAACGGCGCTGCTTGTTGGGTCAGCAGCGCATCGCGACCAAGAAAATCAATATTCTTTTTTAGTTTCACCGCCCAAGTTAAGCCCGCTTCCGGCGGTGTGTGATCCGGCCCAATATCGCTTCCCCAGGCACGGTAGCCTTTTTCTAGGCGCAGAGATTCAATCGAGCGATAGCCTGCAAGCCTTATTCCATGCGGTTCTCCAGCCTGCATCAAGCGCTCGAAAACACCCAGCGCAAACTCAACGGGAAGGTGAAATTCCCAGCCCAACTCACCTACGTAAGTCACACGTAGCGCGCGCACCGGGGCGCCAGCGATGTTGATCTCGCGCCAGGTGGAGAATGGAAATTTCGCGTTCGAAATATCTGCTTGCGTAACCGACGACAAAACATCGCGCGCGCGCGGTCCCATCAGCGCGAGCACTGCGTAGCTCGAGGTCACGTCGATCAACTTAGCATCGAGGCCATTGGGGATGTTACGTTCGATCCACGAAAAATTATGGGTCGCGAAGCCGGTTCCCGTGACGATGTAAAACTCATGCTCCGAAAGGCGCGCAATGGTGAGATCGCACTCAATGCCGCCGTTGCGGTTGAGCATCTGAGTGTACGTCAAGCTGCCAACGCGCTTGGCGATATCGTTAGCACAAATCCATTGCAGCGCCTGCTCCGCATCCGCGCCCACTAACAAGAATTTCGCAAATGAAGTTTCATCAAACAACGCAACGGATTCGCGGCAAGCGCGATGTTCCTCGCCTACATGCTTAAACCAATTTTGCCGGCCATAGGAGTAGATATCCTTTGCGTCAACGCCTGGCGGGGCAAACCAATTAGCTCGTTCCCAGCCTAGCTTTTCACCAAAGACAGCGCCAAGCGCTTTCAGTTCTTCGTACAACGGCGAGACACGCCGCGGCCTTCCGCTGTGGTGCTCTTCGAATGGCCACGCCATGGCGTAGTGTTTGCCGTAAGCTTCTAGCGTGCGCGTGCGCACCCAAGCGACCGATTGATGCGGCTTGCCAAAGCGGCGGATGTCCACCGGCCACAGATCCATCGGCGCCTCGCCGGCGGCGATCCACTCCGCTAACGCTCGTCCCGCGCCGCCTGCGGACGCAATGCCGAAAGCATTGAATCCCGCGCCGACGTAAAAATTTTTCAGCTCTGGCGCTTCCCCCAAAATGAAATTTCCATCGGGTGTGAACGACTCCGGCCCGTTAATTATTTGCTTGACGCCGGCGGTTTGCAGTCCGGGAACGCGGCCGATGGCGAGCTCCATGAGGGGCTCGAAATGATCCCAGTTTTCGTTCAGTAATTGAAACTCAAAATTATCGGGAACACTACGCTCCGCCCAAGGAATAGGATTCGGCTCGTAACCACCCATCACCAAGCCGCCGACTTCTTCTTTGTAATAAGTGAGGCGATCGGGATCCCGCAACGTCGGGAAATTTCGTGTTACGCCCTCGATGGGCTCGGTGACGATATATTGATGCTGCACGGAAACCAGCGGCACGTTGACGCCCGCAAGTTGACCGATTGCGCGCGCCCATTGTCCGGCGCAATTAACGACGATCTCCGCTTCTATGCGTCCCTGTTGAGTGACCACGGCCGTTACGCGACCATTATTCCGTTCGATCTGCGTGGCCGGACATTCCTCTATCATTTGCACACCGCCCAGGCGGGCGCCTTTGGCAAGCGCCTGCGCGATATCCGCCGGATTTGCCTGGCCGTCGGTCGGCAAAAAAGCTGCGCCGACCACGTCGGAAATATCCATGATCGGCCACAAATTCTGCGCTTCTTTCGGAGTCAAGAGATGCATTTCCAAACCGAAACTATGGGCCGCAGTCGCTTGGCGTTTGATCTCCGTCATGCGCTCGATGTTGCACGCGAGGCGCAGGCCGCCATTGCGTTTCCAGCCGGTGGTGAGCCCGGTTTCCTGTTCCAGGTTGTCGTAAAGTTCGACGCTGTATTTTAATAATTGCGTGATGTTGGCCGAGGTACGCAATTGTCCGACCAAGCCCGCCGCGTGCCAGGTGGAGCCGCTGGTGAGCTTGGCCCGCTCGATGAGTACCACATCTTTCTTACCGAGTTTGGCGAGGTGATAGGCAACGCTGCAGCCAATGATGCCGCCGCCGATAATGACTATTTCAGCGTGTTTTGGAAGAGAGGTCACAGGCCTAAACGAATAACCACAATGTCATTCTGAGGCGGCTTTTTGCCGAAGAATTTGCTATTACAGCATCGCCAACCAAAAGCAGATTCTTCGGCACAGATCGCCTGAGACTGACAGCGAAACACAATTCATTCGACCACTGAACATAACAGTCATGGGTCAGCTCGGCTTAATTGGTGCGGCCGGTTTTTTGTCGCCCAAAATCGTCATGGCCGATTGGACCATGGTGGCTACGTCCGTGAGATTGCTGGGGACGATTAGCGTATTCCCGATCTTTGCCAAGTTGCCGAAAGCGGCAATATATAACTCGGCGACTTTCAAATTAGCCGCCTGCATGCCGCCCTCTGAGCCGATCGCCGCAGCGACGGTGCGCACCGCCGATGCGGTCGCGTCGGCGATAGTCATGGTTGCCGTCGCGTCACCTTGAGCTTTGTTGATAGCGGCGGTTTTTTCGCCTTCGGATTTGAGAATATCTGCTTGCTTTTCACCTTCGGCGAGATTGATCTCCTGTTGCTTCTGGCCTTCGGATTTTGCAATCAGCGCGCGCTTTTCCCGCTCGGCCGTGATCTGCGCCTGCATAGAGTGCAAAATCGCCTGAGGCGGCGTGAGATTTTTGATCTCATAGCGCAGCACTTTGACGCCCCAGGTTCGCCCCGCCTCGTCCAGCACGGCGACCACTTGATGGTTGATTACGTCACGGCTCTCGAAGGTTTTGTCGAGTTCCATTTTTCCCACTTCGGAGCGCAATGTGGTTTGCGCTAATTGTGTAATGGCGGTGATGTAGTCCGACGAGCCGTAGGAGGCGAGGCGCGGATCGGTGACTTGATAATAGATGATGCCGTCGACGGCAAGCTGGGTATTGTCGCGAGTGATACAAACTTGCTCGGGAACATCGAGTGGAACCTCCTTCAGCGAATGCTTGTAGGCGACGCGATCGATGAAGGGCACGATTATGTTGAGACCCGGTTCAAGGGTACCGGAATATTTGCCCAGCCGCTCAATGACCCACGCACTTTGTTGCGGCACGACGCGTACGCCTTCGACAACGAAGACGACCACGAGCGCCAGCAACAAGAATGGAATGGCGTAGCCTTGTGTGGGCGGAAAACTCCAAAACGCGGCGCTAGCGATGAAAACCGCAATAATCTTTGCGAGCATGGGCAATCTCCTTACGAGTGATCTATGGATTCGGGATGGTTGGCGACACCTGAAGCTGACTACCCTGAGTACCGCTGATATAAAGCGTGTCGTTGAACTGCGGGCTCGCATCGCCGATCAGTTCCGCATCCCAAGAAGCGCCGCGATATTTGACCCGGACTCGCCTCGCGTTTTGATCAACCCAGGATTCGAACGTGACGACTTGACCGACGTCTAGGGATCGATCGCGCTGAGATTGCTCGGGACGCGTTTGATGCCAGCGGTGTACCAGGAATAGTCCGAGTGCCGCGGTCATGCCAGTGCAAATTACTTGCGCCAGCGTGTTGAAGCCGAAGTAGGCGGCGAGAGCGCCGACGAATGCGGCGACACCCAACACTAGCAAATAAAATGTTCCGGTCATCATCTCGACGATGACGAGCACCAGCCCGACGCTGATCCAGAGGACGTAGTCTTGCATCATTTCACAGGATATCTAGAATGATTACGCTATCCGTTGCGCCCATTCCGCGTAGGCCATTTCGAAACGCTTGAGATTTTCGTTGGTGTAGGCGACATAGTCGAAATCGATGGTTGAATAAAGCTCCGACATAATACTCCACATGGTTTCTCGCAGCAGCGATGCACATTTCATCGCGTAAAAGCGATTCAGCAGAGCTTCGTCGACGTGGCCGAAATAGTATTCCAGCATGGTGTGGATGCGCGCGGTATCGAACTCGTTATTCGATGCGAGTCCGCCTAAATCGAACAGCGGACTATTGTAACCGGCGTAATCCCAATCGATCAGCCACAAGCGTTTACCATCGTCGATAAAATTCGCGGCAAGCAGATCGTTGTGAGAAAAAACTGCAGGCACATCGCCAACAGCCGCTTCCAGCTTGGCTGCGCGAGGCAATAGGCCTGGGAGCAAGGCCAGGCGCGGGCTCTGGCTTTGCCTTAGGTCGGCAACGTAACCGCGCAAGATGTGAAACACCCAGAACGTGAGCACCGGCCCCGCTAAATGTTTTGCGATCGTACGATGGGTACGCCGGACGAGATCGATCACTCGCGGCAAGTTAATGGGGTCGCGTACATCCGCAGATGAGAACGTCTTGCCGTCGATGTATTGCAAGACCAAGGCGCCCTGCTCGGCATATACCACGGCGGGCGATATATCCGCTGCATGGGCGGCGCGACTGGCGGCACGTTCGTTGAAGCGAAAAATGCCGTGCAGTGGCATGTCGTCACCCAAGCGCACTACAAAGCGCTGGCCGCGATCGGTGACGACATAGTTGCGGTTGGTCATGCCGCCCGTGAGTGGCTCGGGATGAACCGTGCCCGACCAACAGGGCAGGCCGGTGATGCGTGCGGTTGCTTCGTCGAAGGTCACGCCGCGCGCAGATGCCATGCCTTGGGACGGCAAAACGTTTGGATGCCATAGTGGGACAGGGTCAACCCCACGCCCGAATGGCCGACCCCAGACCACGGCAGGCGCGGACTAACTCTATCGCAGCAATTCCAATAGGCGGTTCCCGCGTTGACCTGCGCGAGTATACGTTCCGCTCGGCCTTGGTCACGCGTGTATACGCTCGCGGTGAGGCCGTAATTGGAATCGTTCATGAGCATCAGCGCTTCCTCGTCATCTTTGACTTTTTGTAAGCCGATGATAGGTCCGAAACTTTCTTCGCGCATGACTTCCATGGTGTGGTTGACGTTGGCCAGCACCGTCGGTGCGAAGAAATTACCGGGACCGGGGATGCGTTTGCCGCCGTGTAACACGCGCGCGCCCTTGGCTTTCGCGTCTGCGACTTGCTGTTCCAGTACGTTCATTTGCGCTGCACGAGTGAGCGGGCCGATATAGGTTTTTTCGTCCATGGGGTCACCCACGACGAAGTTCTCGACCTCGTGCATGAAGGCATCGACAAAATCATTATAGATTTTGCTGTGCACATAGATGCGTTCAACGGAGCAGCAGCTTTGTCCGGCATTGTAGAAGGCGCCATCGGCGGTGCTTGCTGCGGCATTGTCGATGTTCACGTCGTCGCAAATGTATGACGGATCTTTGCCGCCGAGTTCAAGTTGCAATTTCATCATGCGTCCCGCCACCGCCTCGGCGATGCGCTTACCCGTGGCGTAGGAGCCGGTGAAGAATACGCCATTGATGGGTTGTTCGAGCAATGCCGCGCCGGCCGCACCACTGCCGACGACGACTTGAAACACCTCGCGGGGAACGCCAGCTTGATGCAGTAACGCGCCGATGGCGAGGCCCGTCAGCATCGCGAATTCCGATGGCTTGTAGAGCACGGCGTTGCCTGTGAGCAGCGCCGGCACGAACACGTTGCCGCCGACGAAATAGGGATAATTCCACGCGGAAATATTTGCGATCACGCCGAGAGGCTCGTGGGTAATCCATTCGTGGGTATCGCCCGTCGTCATGTGGGCTTCGTGTTTAATCGACTCCGCCACGCTGTCACAGAAAAAATCGATGCGCGGTAACAGGCCGTTCAGTTCGTTGCGCGCTTGGCGGATCGGTTTGCCCATTTCCGACGTGAGGGTTTTCGCCAAGGGCTCCAGACGGTCCGCCACCAGGCCGCGGAAACGCTTCAGGCACGCGGCGCGTTCGCGGATCGGCGTCGTGGCCCACGCCTTTTGCGCGGCGCGGGCTGTCACGTATTTGTTCGCAATGTCGTCCGGCGAGTCGTCGGGCAGTTCCTTGATTAGCGTATGGTTCGCGGGGTTCAGAATTTTCAGCATGATCTTGATCTCGTTAGACGGATGGAGTGGTGCGAGCAGCGCTTAGGAATTCATTCAAGATAGGCTTGGTGTCGAGCAAATCCGTGCGCGCGGGATCTTGAAATTCAGGATGCCACTGTACGCCGAATACATAGCTGTCCCCACTCCAGCGCAGCGCCTCGGGAATGCGATCCGGTGTCGACCACGCCTCAACGATGAGGCCTGTGCCAATATCTTTCGGTGCTTGATGGTGAACGGTGTTTATTTTTCCCGAGGTGATGCCGGGGTAGAGCTTGGCAAGGCCGGAATTCGGCACAAATTCCACTTCGTGAAACGTTTGATCGTACAGCACCGCGTCGCGATGGCTCTGGGCTTCGGGCCGCTGGGTCTTGATGTCTTGAAATAGCGATCCGCCCATCGCAACGTTGATGAGTTGTACGCCGCGGCAGATGCCGAGCACGGGCTTTTTTTTCGCCATGAACGATTGCGTCAATTCGATTTCGTATTCGTCGCGGATTTTGTCGCCGCTCCATTCAGGCTTCATCGCGGTTTCGCCGTAGCTGGCCGGACTCAAGTCGGAGCCGCCTTGCAGCACCAAGCCATCGAGTTCGCGGGCATAGTCGGTCAGCTTGATTTGCGAGTTTTGTTCCGGCGACGGAATCATGAACAACATCGCGCCGCTCGACATCACCCAGCGCGCGATGGATTGCTCCAAATATTGCAGCGTCTTACCCTTAAAAATATTGCGATTCGGGTCCGGATGAAAGAAACAAGCGGATAGGCCTATTTTTAGCATGTTAAAACGCTTCAGAAAAAATACGAATGAAATCGTCCTGGGTACACGGCCGTGGATTGGTTTGGTGACAAATATCGGGTACCGCGATCGCGACTAAACGATCCAAATTATTATTGTTAACGCCCACCTCGCCCAGCTTTGCAGGTATACCGATTTGAGCTTTTAACTGGGTGAGCCAGGCGATAAACGCATCGGCGCTGGCGTCTTTGGCCGCCTTATCGACACCAACGATTTGCGCTAACACATGAAATTTTTCGAGTGCCGCGGATTTGTTGAAGCGCATCACGTGATCGATCATGATGCCGTTCGCTAAGCCATGATGCATGCCGGCGACGGTGCCGAGTGCGTGAGCGCAGGAGTGTGTGGCGCCGAGATCTTTTTGGAACGCGATGGCGCCCATCATCGAGGCCATCATCATATCTGAGCGGGCTTGGATATTTTTTCCGTCGCGCACTGCAATCGGTAGGGCTGTTGCGGCGATGCGCACGCCCTCCAGCGCGATGCCGTCGCAAATCGGATGATAGGCCGGCGACAAATAGGATTCGACATTGTGAGTCAGCGCGTCCATGCCGGTCGCCGCCGTCACTTTCGCGGGCAAATCGAGCGTGAGTTCCGGATCGGCAAACACGGCTTTAGCCAAAATTTTCGGCGAAAAAATCACGCGTTTGATGTGCGAATCCGTCTCCGAGATCACGCTGGAACGACCCACCTCGCTGCCCGTGCCTGAGGTGGTCGGCAACGCGATGAAGTAGGGGAGTTCTTTCTCAATGAGCCGCACATTGGCATGATCCCACGCATATTCGATCACGTCGCCGGGATGGGTAGCAAGCAAGCCGACAACTTTTGCTACATCGAGCGCCGCACCACCGCCCAAGCCGATAACACAGTCGGCGTTGTGGACACGATAGGCTACAGCGCCCGCCATCACTTGATCTCCGGTGGGGTTGCCGTGAACGCCAGCAAATACGCCCACCTCCAGGCCATGCAGGCTAGACCTGAAGCTGGACAACAGCGGCAGCGCTGCAATGCCCTGGTCCGTGACGATCAGCGGGCGTTTTAAACCTTGCGCTTTTAGATGCTCGCCGACTTCTTTGCTGGCGCCGGGCCCGAAGTGTATGGGGGTTGGAAAATTAAATTTTACTAGAGACATGATGGTGAGTAAATTTGCATCACGTTATTCAATTCAAGATTATCGCTCAATGTCCTAGCGGTAGCATAGTCTAACTGGCATATGCCCCTACAGCCAATATTGGAGCGCGTCTCTGGGCAGACATGGCTGCGATCAAGTATCCACGCGGCTTCTGGCGTAACCTTCAAAATACTCAGAACTGATAGTAAAGCTCGTGCTGGTGCCTAATGGCCAAAATACGCACTTGATCTTTCGACGCAATAAATCGGTAAAGTGCAAGGTAACCCGTCTTGCCAAACGAAATCACGAGTTCGCGGAGTTCACCTTGCGTTCGCCGTCCGATAAACGGGTGCGCACGCAATGTCTCTACGGCGCTGCGTATGGCCCCTGCCGCCGCAAGGCCTGCCTCTGTATCGTGCTCGGCGATGTGGCTAAAGAGCCGCTCTAAATCGTTAACGGCCCGCCTGCCATAGATTACCCCTGCCAAGGTTTTGGCCGCTTCGTCTTTCTATTTTTAGCGAGCCGCTCCAGCCAGGCATGCACATCTTCGGACGCGTAAATCTCGCCGGTGCGATCAATCTCAGCGTCGGCTTCCAGCGCTTCTTGAGCAAATGCGCGCATTCTTTCCTCGCGATCCAGTTGCCGCTCCAGCGCTTCGATCATCAGGCTGTGGGGTGTGCGGCCCGTTTGCTTAGCGAGTGCCGTAACACGGGCCTTGAGGTCTGGAGAGAGTTTGAGTGTGGTCGTCGCAGTCATGGATAGATAAAAGTATAAGGTGTCACTATAGTAGTACCCGCTTGTCGCAAACGCAAGCAACGCACTATTTAGATAATCTCAAAATACCGGCGAAATTCCCAATCCGTCACCGCATCTTGAAACTGCCGCCATTCCCATTCGCGAGTCGCGGCGAAATGGTCGACAAAAGCGGCGCCGAAAAATTCTCGCGCGAGTTTGGATTGCTTGAATACGGCGGTGGATTTTTCCAAGGTGCGCGGCAGGCGCGGAATGTTTTCGCTACCGCGATTCTCGCCTTCAATCGGCGCATCCGTCAGCTTAAGATTTTTCTCGACGCCGTGTAATCCTGCCGCGAGACAGGCCGCCATGGCAAGGTACGCGTTCACGTCGGCGCCGGGGCAGCGGGTTTCCAGGCGTGTCGCTTTGGGCGAACCGGCAATCACGCGAAACGACGCGGTGCGGTTATCGACGCCCCAGGTCGGTTTCACCGGCGCCCAAAAGCCGTCCACTAGCCGTTTGTAACTATTGATGGTCGGCGCGTACATGGGCATCAATTCCGGAAGCACCCTGAGTTGGCCCGCGAGGTAGCTTTTGAATACCGCGCTCATGCCGTGTTTGTCTTTGGCGTCGTGGAACAAATTTTTCTTGCCATCGGAAAGGCTCTGGTGAATATGGCCGCTGCAACCCGGATATTGCTGCGACCATTTCGCCATGAAGCTCGGCATGATGCCGAAGCGGGCGCCGATTTCTTTCGTGGCAAGCTTAAAGAGAATGGCGCGATCGGCGGCCTCCAGCGCTTCGGAATAAAGAATCGCGGCTTCGAATACGCCGGGCCCGGTCTCGGTATGTAAACCTTCAATGGGGATGCCGAACTTGGGCAACTCTTCCATCAACGCTTTGAAGAAGGGCTGGTTCTGGCCCATGCGTATGAGCGAATAACCGAACATGCCGGGGGAAATGGGCTCAGGTTTGGTGTAATTTTTCTCGGCAAAACTTTGCGGGGTTTCGCGAAAATTGAACCATTCATACTCCATGCCGCAGAGCGCCATCAAGCCCATTTTTTCCGCTTTTTTCAACACGCGTTTTAACACTTGGCGCGGACACACGCCGAGCGGACTACCGTTTCCATCGACAAAATCGCCGAGGAAAAATGGCACGTCATCGTCCCATGGAATGTTGCGTTTCGTGTTGAGATCGATGCGGGCAACGGCATCGGGAAAGCCCGTGTGCCAGCCCGTGTAATGGGTGTTGTCGTAGGTGACGTCGTTTGCATCCCAACCAAAGACGACGTTGCAGAAGCCGAATCCGCCGTCGATGGCCGACAGGAATTTATCTTTGTGGATGTATTTGCCGCGCAAAATGCCGTCGAGGTCAGCCACTGCAACCTTGACGCGTAGAGTATCGGATTTGCGGATGTCGTCGATGAGCTTGCTTGTTTTCGGATTTTGTTTTTGTGCCATTTGCATTTGCTCGAATTGATCGGTGGCCGTCGGGCGAAATCAGATTGCCGTGAATGTGTTGTCCACAAAAAGATGTGTGCCATTGACGAAGCTTGCATCGTCGCTGGCCAAAAACAGTGCGGCTTTGGCGACTTCTTCCGGCTCGCACATGCGGCCTTGCATGGCCTTCATTGCGGCTTCCGAAGCGTCGACGCCGAGCTTGGTGAGCGCGTCCACTTCGTGCATGCCGTGGGGGGTGCGGATGAAGCCGGGACACACGGCGTTGCAGCGGATGCCTCGGTCGCGATATTCCACCGCGATGGCGCGGGCGAACATGTGCACCGCGCCCTTGGTTGTGTCGTACAGCACTTCCATCGGCGTGGCGGCCACGGCGGAAATAGACGACGTGCAAACAATCGCGCCGCCGCCCGCCGCCAGCATCGAAGGCAACACGGCCTGGGTCATGAGGAACATGCTCTTCACGTTGACGGCCATCAGCCAGTCCCAATCCTGTTCTGTAGTATCCAAGAATGGTTTCACGACAATGGTTCCGGCGTGATTGAACAGCACGTTAATTGCGCCGAAACGATCGGTCGCCGCTTTGACCGCCCCGTTAACTTGAGCAGCGTTCGACACATCGCAGGCGACATATATCGCTTCGCCGCCCGCTGCCTCGATTTGTTTCACCAGCGCGCTGCCGTCTTGTTTATCGACGATGGCGATACGCGCACCTTCCCGCGCGAACAACAGCGAAGCGGCCGCGCCGCAGCCACCCGCGCCGCCGGAGATCAGCGCTGTTTTGTCCGCTAGCCGTCCCGCCATTTAGGTTTTCTCACCCACGGCCCGTTCCGCCTGTTCGATCTCTTTAGCGCGTTGCTGAATCATCACGCCTTGGGGCGGACCTTGGAAGCGATTTTTCTCGAAGGCAAACCAAATGATGGCCGTTAGCGCCAAGAACGCGATGGTGATCCACAAGGCCTTGTCGCTCGGTGGCTGTATGCCGATGAGGAATATCAATACCATCGCCACTAGGCACAGCGCCGCAACCAACTTGAATTTCGGCCCCATGTCCCATGGGCCCATTTTGGTCCAGGTGTTACCGTAGGCGCGCATGGCGAAAAAGATCGGCACGGCAAACGACAAGAATAAGAAAATCACCGTCACCGACACAACCGTCGCATAGACCGGCGTGTAAAGCGTGAAGATCCACGCAAGCACAGCGCCGGTCCAAATGGCGGCGACCGGCGTGCGATAGGTCGGGCTGACTTTCTTGAGTGTCGACGAAAACGGCATGCCGCCATCACGCGAAAATGCGAAGATCATGCGCGAAGCCGAGGTGACGGTCGCCAGGCCGCAAAGATATTGCGAGACCAGGATCACGACGTAGAGAAATAGCTTCACGCCGCCGGGCAATACGTTATCGGACGTCCAGAAAAATACGTTCCAACCTTGTTTCGCGCCTTCGTCCATGTTCGGAATCGCGAGGGTGAAGCCGATCAGGAACAGCCAGCCGAACAGGCCCGACCAGATCACCGAACCAACCATGCCTTTCGGCACGGAGCGGGATGCGTCTACGGTTTCTTCCGAGGTGTGGGCGGATGCGTCGTAACCGGTGATGGTGTATATCGGTAGCAATAATCCGAGCAGTAAAATATACATCACGCTGCTGCTCTCCGGCCACACATCGCCGCCCGCTGTGCCGCTGTAATTCTTAAACGTCCACAGCCGCGAGAAATCCCACTCTTTCGCATAAGCCATGAAGGCTAGGAAAACGACGATAGCGCCGAAGAAAATCAGATAGCCACTGAAGTCCGTGAGCAGGGTGGTGAGCCGGATCCCCAGGTGATTCACCAACGCCTGAGCAGCAGTGATGATGGCCAGGAAAATCGCCTGATTGGTGAGGTTGTTTTCGATACCCGACATTGGCCCGAACGCGCCGATGAAAAACTGCCAAGTGCCCACGTTGATTGCACCCAGCACGGTGATGAGGCCGATCAGATTAAGCCACGCTGTCACCCAGCCCCAGCCGACGCCGCCCAAGATTGAGCCCCAGTGATACAAGCCGCCGGCGGTTGGATAAGAGGAGGAAATTTGCGCGAGCGCTAACGCGAACACGAGCGAAATGCAAACGCCGATGGGCCAGCCGATGCCCAGCGCGCCGCCACCCACACCCGCAATGCCTTGCGCAACGGAGTTGATGCCGCCCGACAAAATACAGATGATGGAAAATGAAATCGCGAAGTTCGAAAACGCACGCATGCGCCGCGATAGTTCTTGCGCATAGCCCATGCCGTGTAGCGTTTTGATGTCGTCCGCGATAACGCTTGCTTCGTCCCCTCGTTGCTCTGCCATGACTCTTCCTCCTGAATAGTATGGTTATTCATCGGTTTTGCCGATCGATTGCCGGGCATCGGTTTTGCGATACCCGCTCTTGCTATGATATTGGAGTTTTGTGCTTAGAGCAAAAGCAATAAAATCAGATGCTTATATCGGTGCTTCGACCGTCGACCCTGTCTGCCAGCAATTTTGCCGAACCGCAGGCCAGCGTCCAGCCCAAGGTGCCATGCCCGGTATTGAGGAATAGATTGCCGTAGCGGGTTTTGCCGATATAAGGGACGTTGTTCGGTGTCGCGGGTCGCAGCCCCGTCCAAAATTTTGCTTCGCTACGATGGCCAACGTCGGGGAACAATTCCAGTGCGCGGCGCACAATACTTTCACAGCGCGCCGGATTGAGTTCGGTGTTGTAGCCGTTCAGTTCCGCCGTGCCCGCAATGCGCAGCCGATCGCCAAGTCGAGAGAACACCATTTGATAGGCCTCGTCCGTCAGGCTCACATGGGGCGCCATGCTGCCCGTCCGTATCGGAAACGTAACGGAGTAGCCTTTAGCGGGGTAAACCAAGATCGTGATACCCAGCGGCTTCAGCAGTAGCGGACTGTAACTGCCCATGGCGACAACGTAGGCGTCGGCTTTGACCTCGCTCACTAGCCCTGCCGCGTTGCGGATCATCACACCGGTGATGCGATCGTTGGTACGTGCCAGATCGACAACCTGCGTGTTGTAGCGAAAATTCACGCCTTTTGTTTTCGCCAACGCCGCGAGCCGTTCGGTAAATAAATACGCGTCGCCGGATTCGTCCGATGCCGTGTAGGTGCCGCCCGCGAGTTTGTTTTGCGCGGACGCAAGGGCAGGCTCGAGCGCGATGCACTCCGCGACGGTTTTGGCTTCGACCTTCAAGCCAAACTGCGTCATCATTTTCGACGCTTTTACGCCGTGCTCGAACTGTTCCCGATCGGTGAAAAAATGCAGAATGCCGCGTTCGAGATGATCGTATTGCAGATTCGTTTCCGCGCGCAGAGCCTGCAAGGCGGTTCGGCTGTAAACCCCCATGGTCACGAGCGTGCGGATGTTGGCGCGGGTGCGGCCCGGCGTGCACTCGCGCAGGAACTGCAATCCCCAACGCCATTGGAGTAGATCGGCTTTGAAGCGAAAAAGCAACGGCGCGTCTTCTTTGCCCAGCCATTTTAGAATTTTTAACGGCGCGCCCGGATTGGCCCACGGCACCGAATGACTGGCGGAAATTTGCCCACCGTTGGCAAAGCTGGTTTCCAGGCCCGCACCCGGCTGACGATCAATGACCGTGACTTCGTGACCCGCTTGTTGCAGATACCACGCTGACGTTGTTCCCACCACGCCGGCGCCGAGAATGATGATTTTCATATGGGTAAGTGCTGAATGAAGTCGGCTAAACTACACGTTTCGAGAAGAGGAATTCAAGATGATTCAACGTTATCACATCGGCAAGCGCCTGTCTGAAATGGTCGTCCACAACGGTACCGTTTACCTCGCGGGCCAGGTCGCCGAAGACGCCAAACAAGATATCACCGGCCAGGCCAAACAAGTCCTAGCGCAAATCGATAAACTGCTTACGGAAGTCGGCAGCGATAAAACAAAAATTCTCTCTGCTACGATTTTTTTACCGAGCATGGCGGATTTTCCCGCGCTCAATGCGGTGTGGGAATCTTGGGTGCCCGCCGGAAATTGTCCCGCGCGCGCGACGGTGGAAGCAAAGCTCGCCGCGCCGGATTACAAAGTGGAAATTCAAGTGATTGCGGCGGCGTAAATTATCCCGCGCTTGTCATTCCGAGCCCACGTAGCCTGGGTTGGCCGCGCAGCGCTGGATCCACCCACTGCAAACAAAACTGGTGGATCCGCTTCGCTTGATCCACCCTACATCACTCAGAATAACAGTTGGTATTGGCCTGCAAGCCAATACCAGATCGGCTTACAGACCATACATGCCGGAGAGGCAATATCCATAATCCTCTCCAGGCACTATGCTAAAGAATCAAGGCTGCGGACCCCAAGGCGCCGCCATCATCAGCTTGTTTTCCTGCGAAGCCAACAGCGGACGCAGCTTGCGCGCAAACGTCATGAATTCCGCGTCCGCGTAAACGCCCGCCCAGAAAGCGCGCCGGTCCGCATCGTCGTCGAATTTCCACAGATGCACCAACTGATTCAGCGCGCCGACATCGCCGGTGAAATAACCCACCAGCTTCTTCGGATGCCTTGATATCGCGACCCAACCCTCGGTCTTGTAGAGCTCGACCACTTCCGCCATCTTGCCTACGATGACGGTGTAGGTGCGCAGTTCGTAAATTGCCATTTGGTTCTCCTCGAAAG
>JBDSJK010000048.1:0-12677 GCA_039917535.1 Burkholderiales bacterium | reverse complement strand
GTTGGGCGGTCCCTATGTTCAACAGCAACGCGGCCACATCGTAATTAGCGTTGCCCAGGAGCGCTTTTCGGCGCAATGGAAACGACGCGGCAACGTTGTTGTATCAATCCTGGCCTTGCTGTTTCTAACTATTTTGACCTTTGCTGGGATTCAGCAAGCCTTGGCTTCAATTGCGGTCATGGAAAAGTCGGGCACCGCTTTGAACTGGCCGATTCCGGCCATCCTCAAAAGTCTCTTTGCTCTTAGCGTCGCATTGATGACATTACAAACGCTGCTGCAGCTTGGCAGCGATCTCAAGCGTTTAAAGTAAATCGTGGAAATCGGCACGATTACACTGGTCATGTTCGGTTCCATGATCGTGCTGTTACTGTTGGGCCTTCCGCTTGCGTTCGTGACGGGATTGATCGCCGTGGTGTTTGCGCTCGGTTTGTTCGGGCCCGCGGGACTGCAACTCATCGCCAGCCGCATCTACAGTTTTATGAACGAGTATGTGCTGGTGTCGGTGCCGATGTTCATCCTGATGGCGTCTCTGATGGAGCGCTCCGGCGTCGCGAAGGATCTATTTGACGCCATGCGCGTTTGGGCGGGCAGGCTACACGGTGGCCTTGCCATACAAACCATGGTCGCGGCGACCATCATGGGCGCCATGACCGGCATCATCGGGGGCGAGATCGTGTTGCTGGGCCTCATCGCATTGCCGCAAATGCTGCGCTTGGGCTACGACCAGAAACTGGCCATCGGCACGATCTGCGCCGGTGGGTCGCTGGGCACCATGATTCCACCCTCCATCGTGTTGGTCATTTATGGTCTGACAGTCAACGTTCCAATCGGCGACTTGTTCACCGCAAATATCGTCCCTGGCCTGCTGCTGTCGGCCGTTTACATGGTGTATATTTTTATCCGCTGCCAACTTAATCCTAGCCTAGGGCCACCCGCGCCCGTGGCAGAGACCAATCTCCCGTTATGGCAAAAGCTTGCGACACTCAAGGGTTTACTGTTGCCGCTATTGGTGATGGCCTCGGTGCTGGGAACGATCTATACCGGCATCGCATCAGTCACGGAAGCGGCGGGCATGGGCGTAGTCGGCACACTGATCGCCTCCGCTATACGCGGCGAATTGACGTGGGCCATGGTGCGCGAATCGGCCGAGCAAACCATGCGCACATGTGGCATGTTGCTCTGGCTATCATTCGGCGCGACGGCCATGATCGGCGTCTATAACCTTGCCGGTGGGCCGAGCTTTGTGCAAGAACTGATCACCGGCCTTGCTGTACCCCCCATCGGCGTCGTGTTGATCATGATGCTCATCTTGCTGGTGCTGGGCTGCATCATGGATTGGGTGGGTATCTGCCTGCTGACTATGCCGATCTTCGTGCCCATCATCAAGCAGCTCGGCTTTGATCCGGTGTGGTTCGGCGTGCTATTTTGTTTGAACATGCAGATCTCTTATCTGTCCCCACCCTTTGGTCCCGCAGCGTTTTATTTGAAAGGCGTTGCACCCGCGGGCATTTCGCTCAACCAAATATTTTCAGCATTGTGGCCGTTCATTCTGTTGCAGGCGGTGGTGCTGGTAGTCGTGCTTAGCTTTCCACAAATTGCGTTGTGGTTGCCTTCGTTAAACTAGGCGGGACGGCTTTATAATAGCCGCTGGTAAACCAAATGTGCCTGAAGGCCGTTATCTGGTGCGCTGCATAGCCAAGTTATTAATGAGGAGATTTATCATGATTTTTTCACTCACTCGTCTACATCGTCATCTCATCGCCATTGCCCTGTCTGCCGCGCTCATGCCTGCATTCGCCAACATGGGCGCGGAGGAAAGTGCAAGCAGCACGGAGCCGAATTTGGTACAGGGCAAGCAAGCCATTGAGAACAAGGAATACGCCATGGCCGTCGAGGCACTAAAGAAAGCGCTCCACATCGACAAGAACAATCCGGATATCCACAATTATCTTGGCTACGCGTATCGCAACAGCGGCGACTTCAATAGCGCCTTTAAACATTATGAGCAAGCGCTGATCCTGTCCCCCGGCCACAAGGCGGCCCACGAATACATCGGTGAGGCTTACCTGATCACAAACGATCTGGCGAAGGCTGAGGAACATCTGAATAAACTGCGCGGGATTTGCGTAACGGGCTGCACCGAGATGAGCCTGCTGAAAGAAAAAATCGACGCCTATAAGAAGAAAAAAGGTTAACGCTAAGTAGGTTGCTAATAAGCTCTCCTACATCATTATGAGGAGCCCTCCGCTGGGCTCGAGAGCATACTCCACCACGAAGAATCTGCTTTTGCAATAAGTTAATTCACCGAGAAAAGCGGATTCTTCGCTCCGCTCAGAATGACAAGCCCTTGAGTTAGGCTTTTACAGCTATCTATCGACACGCACCGCAGTTAGTGTTGAGTGGTTGACCGTCGGCGCCGGCATGGAAGCGGTCGGATTCGCGATCAATGTTGTCCATAATGCGGCGCGTCTCGCGCGTCAGCGTATCGGAAATTTTCTCTGTTAATTCATCCAACGCGCCGCTCTCGGTGAAGCCGCAGGCAGAAAATTTGTGCGTCTCGCTAACCCAACGCTGATTGGCTTTCCACACTTCCGAATCGCATTGGTTAAGGTGATATTGCTCGTGGCGCAATACTTGATCGAGCCAACCGGTGCGATTCGCGGTGCAACTAGCCGGGATCGCCGAAGGCGGCACCCAATCGACGATCCTCACGCACGCCGACGCAACTTGAAATTGATTGGCGTTTCGCGGTAGCTTTACGGAAAAGCAGGTTCGGCCAAGGATCCCTGATTCGCGTTTGGGTGTGAAATTGTAGCCCGTTGACGATACGGCGCAGCGAGTCGCGCCGATCCAACCCGGATGCAGTCGGCCATTACAATCTTGCACCCCTTTCCGGGCGACGTAACTTTGCCAGGCTTCACAGCTACCTGTAAATTTGTCGTAATTCACATCGCCTCGGCTAGTTCCTTTTGCGTCGCCGGGGGCGCGCGGCGCACGGCTTGCGCCTCGACTGGCGCATCCGGCCAGCAGCAAAGCGAAAATGGTGAAACACAATAATTTACGCAGCGTAGACGACATTTATTGATCTTTACCCAATCCCGTGACTATGAACGGCCAGGTCATTCCGCGCAGGGTGGAGCAGGGGTTTCGGCTTGGACACAAGCCGCCTGCGACTCGGTTCGGGCTTGCCAGCCCGGACGCGCCCTGCAAGGGGGAATCCAATTTTCTTTGCGCGAGATCACTTGGATCCCCGCCTTCGCGGGGAAGACGACCCATTTGTTATTTAGTTAGGTAATCCTCATTAGGTGAACTCGTGCAGCTCGATACGATTTTTCGTAATGAAATCCCAATCGTACTCGACGCCCAGACCCGGCCCTGTCGGCACCGGCACGCAACCGTCATCGCGGATGCAATCGAGCTGGTCATTGTAACCGCATTTATACACCGGCGGAATCGCGTTTCGGCAATCGGGCCCGACTAATCCGACTTCATAATAATTACTGTTGCGCATTGCCGACATACAGGCACGATGGGCTGGTCCGCAGACATGAATCTCGGCGTCGATACCAAAAGCCTCGGCGAGATGGGCGATTTTCATGCAGCCGGTGATACCCATGTCGTACTCGGGATCGACGCGCAAGAAATCCGTACCGCCGGCAATCAAAAAATCCGCTTTAGGCTCAACGCCGCGAACATGCTCGGTTTGTAACAGCGGCGTCTTTAGGAATTCGCGCAATTTTTTGTGGGCAAACGCCGACGTGCCGGAATCGCGAAATGGATCTTCATACCAAAAATAATTCGCCTCATCGCACGCTCGGCCCACGTACAACGCATCGGCGAAGGTGCGCAGCTCGCAGGCGGGATCGAGCATGAGCTCCATCTTGTCGCCAATTTTTTTTCGTACATGGAGAACGTTTTCGGCTTCTTCGCGTTTGTTGCCCTCGTTCCAGCCGTGAATTTTAAAGGCACGATAACCCATGTCGTAACACTGCTGCGCGAAATCGGCGAAGGCTTCCTTTGAATGCAATCCGCCATTGCGGTCGCCATGATAAGTGCTCGCATAGGCGGGCAAGCGCTGGCGATAGCCGCCGAGCAGTTCCGAAATCGATGCGCCTAATTTCTTACCCGCCAGATCCCACAAGGCGATGTCGATGGGGCCATGACCCATGTGATCAAACTGGCGCGCCTGGCGCTTGAGATCATCGTAAATGAATTCGCGCTGCTCCGCTTCGCGGCCTATCAAGTAGGGCGCGAGCATCAGCGTTTGTCCGATAGAGGAGGCCGACGCTACCCACTGGGCGACATACTCGCCCCGTAATCCGTTGTCGGTCTGGATCACGACCGCATACTTGGTGACCCGTATGGAAGATCCCTTTTTGTAGCCGAACGCGCCGACGCCCTGCCCGACGGTAAAGCCTAAGTTGCCCGCTTCGAACTGGAATACATGCACTTCGACTCGGTTGATTTTACTCATGACCCAGCAGCGCTTTGATTCCTACTTCAGCGATCTGCGCGTCCTCCGACGATTTCACGCCGGATACACCCACCGCGCCAATGACTTCGCCCTCCACAATGATCGGCACGCCGCCCTCCAGATGCGTCGCCTCCGGCATAGACAGTGCGCTGTAACGGCCGCCGTTGACCATATCTTCGTAGACCTTGGTCGCGCGCCGCCCGATGGCCGCAGTGCGCGCTTTCGCCGGCGCGATGTGGGCACTGATAGGCGCGGCCCCGTCCATGCGCTGATAAAACAACAGATGACCGCCATCGTCACAAATCGCAATGGAAACTTTCCAGCCATTCTTTATAGCCTCAGCTTCAGCGCCAGCGGCGATTTTCTTGACGTCGTCTAAGGCCAATACTGCTTTGCTTTTCATTTCCACTCCCGTATTAAAGTTTGCCAACACAACTAAATGAATGGGTCAGATTCGACAGAATTTTCCAGATTGGATCGTCATCCGGCTTGGGCGAGATGGCGAACAGCGCAACGCGCCGCTGCGGGTCGCTACACGTAAAAGTTTGGATGCGAAAATTGAGCACGATGGATTCGCCCTTCGCGGTTTTGCTCAAGCATTCATAGCTATCGACCTCGGCTCTAAATGCCTGGTAGTCAGGCATATTCGCCAGGGGCGACGGAGGGGTTGGGGAATCAAGCTTGATCCGAGCGGCATAGCGCGCCGAATCTAGCTTCAGCGTTTTCACCCCATCCACGGCGCACAGACCACGATAATATTTCGGCAGATCGTCCGACAGTGTTTCCAGATTGACGGGCCGCGCATCCTTCAGCCACCATGCAAATCCATAGCTCCAAAACTCTTGAGAATCATGATTAAAAAAACCCGGCATCAGCCGTAATTCCTCGTGGCCCTCGTGCTTCACTTCATTGCTTAGGTAAAGGGGAAACGGGAAGCCATAGTTCTCCCATCCTTTCGGTTCGTCCCAGAAGAACTTCGTGCGCTCGCGATCCATTTGCGTCGGTTTCAGCGCGGCACAGCCTGCCAACAAAGCAAATATGAGCATCCATGCGAAGCGTTCTTTCACACTCAATTCTCCAGATTGAACTTGATTACCTGATCCACCAGATAGCGCGATCCGTCGGGTTCAAACTTGTATTGTTTGACCGCCTTGGTTACCGTGTCATCAAACACACCGGGCGGATCCGAGTCCAAGATTTCCACATCCAGGACGTGGCCATCCTCGCCAACCGTAAGCCTAGCCTTAACCTTACCCGTCTTGCCTTCGCGCAATGCGCTCTTGGGGTAAGTGGCGGCTACCTTGTGTATCGGCTTGGCATTGCGCACTTGCTTTGGCGCCTCGATCTTGTCGCTGGGCTCGGTTTTGGTTTCCAGGGGCGGCGGGGGTTCTTTGACGGGCTCCGGCGGCGGCGCTTCTTTAACAGGCTGCGGCACGGGTTCAGGCTTGGGCGGCTCTACCCTGGGTTCAGGAATGGGCTCCGGTTTAGGCTCTGGAATAATGATTTTAGGTTCAATCTTCGGCTCGGGCTTCACCTCAACTTTGGGCGCTTCCGGCTTCACGATCGGCTTGGGTGGCGGGGGCTCAGGTAGCGGTTTCGGCTCAACTTTAGGCGGCTCCGGCGGGGGCTCTTCTTTTTTAGGAGGCTCAGGCAGCTTGACCAATTCGACGGACATGGGCTGCTGTTCCGGCGTGCCGTAGTCGTCTGCAACCGGCATGTAGAAAGCAATTAAGAACACTAGGATTTCGAGCAATGCCGCGATTGCAAAGGCGCGCGGCAAGGTGATCGCGTTATCACGATCCGGTTTGAGTTCCGCCCACAACGGGCTGCGTGGCGCGTATTGTCCAGCGCTCACTGGAGCCTACTTTGGAAGTTGACGCGGTAATAAGCAGAATGAGACATCGAGTTGGATATTGGCAGTAGCTTTGAAGGCGGATTCATGATTATTGATTTCGTTTTATCGAATTATATCCGGTTTCGCTGAACAAACGACCTTATGGGGTCAGCACATTAGCTGCACGCTTGAGGGGATTTATCGCATCCCACAACTATCGCCAAAATACCCGGCAGTGATTATCTCGCGAAAATCCTTTATCCTATGCGGTTAATCAAACACATACCTAAAAAATTTAAAGGGGAAATCATGGCAGACAACATCAGCTTGCTCGCAAAAGAGCGAATAATCGCCAGACCCGACTACAACCGTTGGCTGGTGCCGCCCGCGGCGCTGTGTATACATCTTTGTATCGGCATGGCCTACGGCTTCAGCGTTTTTTGGTTGCCGCTAACTAAAGCCTTGGGTATTAGCAAACCGATACCCTGCCCCGCAGAAATGGGCTGGATCGAAAAGCTGTTCACCACCACCTGCGATTGGGATAAACCCATGTTGGGCTGGATGTACACGTTATTCTTCGTCTTTCTGGGCTCATCGGCAGCGCTTTGGGGCGGCTGGCTGGAACATGCCGGCCCGCGCAAGGCGGGAGTGGTGTCGGCGCTGTGCTGGTGTGGCGGCTTAGTGCTGTCGGCGATCGGTGTTTACAACCATCAACTGTGGCTCATGTGGCTCGGCTCCGGCGTTATCGGCGGCGTTGGCTTGGGCTTGGGCTACATCTCGCCCGTTTCCACATTGATTAAGTGGTTCCCCGACCGGCGCGGTATGGCGACCGGTATGGCGATCATGGGCTTCGGTGGCGGCGCCATGATCGGCTCGCCGCTAGCGGACAAATTGATGAAATATTTTGCCACGCCTACGTCCGTCGGTGTGTGGGAAACCTTCCTCACCATGGCCGCGATTTATTTCGTGTTCATGATGATCGGCGCATTTGCTTATCGCGTCCCGCCTTCCGGCTGGAAACCCGCCGGCTGGACGCCACCGCCGGCGCAAGCGAACAACGCCATGATTGCTAAGGGCCACGTGCATTTGAACAAAGCCTGGCGCACACCGCAATTCTGGCTGCTGTGGGGCATACTCTGTTTGAACGTTTCGGCGGGCATCGGCGTGATCGGCATGGCGTCGCCGATGCTGCAGGAAATCTTCGGCGGTAAGCTGGTCGGTATCGACACCAAATTCAGCGATCTGAACAAAGAGCAACTTGCGCAGATCGCCACCGTGGCGGCGGCGTTTACCGGCTTGCTCAGCTTGTTCAACATCGGCGGCCGTTTCTTCTGGGCTTCGCTGTCGGATTACCTCGGCCGCAAGCTGACCTACTTCATCTTTTTCGTGCTCGGTTGCTTGCTTTACTACAGTGCGCCATCGCTGGGCCATTCCGGCAGCCTAGCGCTATTTGTCGCGGCCTTCTGCGTCATCTTGACCATGTACGGCGGCGGTTTTGCGACCATTCCAGCCTACCTCGCCGATATGTTCGGTACCCAGATGGTCGGCGCGATACACGGCCGCTTGCTCACCGCTTGGTCAACGGCCGGCGTGCTCGGTCCCGTGCTGGTCAACTACATCAACGATGCACAGATCAAGAGCGGCGTGCCGAAGAGCCAAGCCTACGACACGACCATGTACATCCTCGCCGCGCTGTTGGTGGGCGGATTTATCTGTAACTTGCTTGTCCGCCCGGTCGCCGCGAAGTGGTTCATGACCGAAGCGGAATTGGAAGCCGAGAAAAAACTCGCCCATGATAAGGCCGCCGCCAACGCCGTGGGCGGCAACGCTGCCGGCGTCACGGGCCAGGGCAGCCATCAGGGCTTGGTGCTATCGTTTTGGTTCTTCGTCGGCATTCCGCTCGCGTGGGGCGTCTGGACCACGATCATCAAGGCCTTACCGCTGTTTAAATAGATCCCCGATACATCGCGGCAAGGATGTTGGCTTGCCGCGATGACAATTAGAAAGTTTCCGCGCTCGTGAGTGGTTCTACCGCAGAGAGCGCTCGCATCTCGCGTTACGGCCATTATCAGGCCCTCGAGCAAGCAAGTAGTCGTAAATGCGGCGCCGTACGACATTTCCTGCCGTGCTAGGCTCATCCAATTGATTCGCTTTCGTAGAGACGAATGGACAGCCGACATTCCTCGATGCCCGACGTCATGGACGCACCGGCGGCGGTGACCCGCCGGGAACGCGGCGCGCCTCGCCGTCATCTAATGTCATGAAGCCAACGTATGGAACAGCGGAGGTGCACATGCATTCAGCATTCGCTAAGACAGCCTGCAATGATTTGCCCGATATCGACATCGCCCAACGGATCGCCGCGGGCGACTGTGACGCGCTTCGGGTCATGATGCGGCGGTATAACCAGACGCTTTATCGCACGGCGCGCAGCATTTTGAGGGATGACGCCGAGGCCGAGGACGCAGTGCAGGAAGCCTATCTTCACGCTTACCAAGCGATGGGCGGCTTTCGCGGCGATGCAAAGCTGTCGACCTGGCTGGTGCGCATCGTTGTCAACGAGGCGATCGGGCGGGCGCGCAAACGCAGCCGCCGCGCCGAAGTAATCGAGATCAATGGCCAGACGGAACAGAACGGCGAAACCACGGAGGCGACCATGAATGAAGCCTCGCCCGAACAGCCCGAGGGCGCCGCGCTGCGCGCGGAAACGCGCCGTCTGATCGAGGCCAAGATCGACCTATTGCCGGACGCGTTCCGCGCTGTGTTCGTGCTGCGCGCGCTGGAGGAAATGACCGTCGAGGAGGTTGCGGCTTGCCTCGGCATCCCGCCGGCCACGGTGCGCACGCGCTACTTCCGGGCGAGGGGCCTGTTGCGCGAGGCGCTCGCGCGCGAGATCGACTTCAGCTTGGAGGACGCTTTTGCCTTTGCCGGCGCGCGCTGCGACCGGATCGTCGCCGGCGTGCTGGCCCGGCTCGAAGATTTGCAGACACGCGATCCCTGATTGTTCGCATTACCCATCGATAGAAGAACTACCATGTCTTTTCTGATTCTAGGCAACGCCCCCAGCGCGCTCGAAGCACGCCGCTCCTTTCTCGGACACATCGCGCACCAGTAGTGAGAGTAGCAAATTCACGCACAGAAACGGAGATTATGATGAAACGTCATTGGAAATACATCTTGGCAGTTCCCGCGTTGGCAGCCTTGGCCGTTGTAGGCTGTGCAACCGCTAGGTCGGACGACGACGAGCAGCCGGTCACCAAACTCGATAGGCGAATCGACAAGCATGTACAGCGGACACTGGCCGAAGGAAGGCAGACTTTCCGCTTCGATACCTTCGGCGACGAGACCTTCTGGGGCGATACGATTAAGCTGCATCAAGCCATCCAGGGAATACGGTTCGGCGGAGTCGGCCCGGGCGTCAGCCCGAAAACGGCACTCGCGGTCGGGCTGAAGGTGGACGTCGATGCACTTCCCCACGAATTGATCCGGAATCTCAAGAAAGGCCAGGTCGATTTGGACGATCCGGCCATCACGCTCGCCTTGCTAAAGTTGAACGCGGTGATCGGGGTAACCGGGTTTTTCGAACCGAGCGGAACGCTGCGCTCCATAGGGATTCAATGTGCCTTGTGCCACACCGCCGTGGACGACGCGTTCGCGCCGGGGATCGGCCATCGACTCGATGGTTGGGCGAACCGGGATATTAACGTCGGCGCGATTATCAACCTTGCGCCCGATTTGAGCGTTTTAGTTCAGGTACTCGGTGTCAGTGAATCGAGCGTACGTCAGGTGCTGGCCAGTTGGGGTCCGGGAAAATTCGATGCCGAGTTGATTCTCGACGGGAAGGCGTTCCGACCCGATGGAAAGTCAGCGGCCACGTTGATTCCGCCCGCGTTTGGGCTGGCTGGCGTGAACCTCCATACCTGGACCGGCTGGGGGTCGGTGACGCATTGGAATGCGTTCGTTGCCAATCTGGAGATGCACGGCAAAGGGACGTTTTTCGATCCGCGCCTAAACGATCCGATTCAGTTTCCCGTCGCTGCACGCAACGGCTTTGGTAACGTGCGAAGTAATCCCGATCTGATCAGCGCCAAACTGCCCGCGCTGCATTTTTATCAACTCGCCATTCCGGCCCCGAAGCCGCCGCAGGGCAGCTTCGACGAGAATGCAGCGCTGAGAGGCAAACACTTGTTTGACATCAAGGCCCGCTGCGCCACCTGCCATGTCCCGCCGACGTACACAGAGCCTGGCTGGAACATGCATACCGCGCAAGAAATCGGCATCGACGATTTCCAGGCGAATAGGGCGCCCGATAAGCGCTACCGCACCGCGCCGCTAAAGGGACTATGGACCCACACCAAGGGCGGTTTCTATCATGACGGGCGCTTCCCCACACTACTCCAGGTAGTGAACCACTACGACAGCCACTTCGGTTTGAGCCTGACCGAGTCAGAGAAAGGCGATTTGATCGACTATTTGAAGTCGCTATAGTGTAGCAACCACGGACGGCAGAGCTTGCGTCCCTGCGTCCTTTTTGATTTGGAACTGGAATTAGTCTCCCACCATATCCAAACGAATTTTGTGCTGGGTTAGCGCGTCGAAGGATGTTCGCCCTTCAAAACAACCCAGCCGGTGAATTTGGATTGCAAGTGGGCAAGGGACCACTCCAACACGCGCCCGCAAACTACGGACTATTTCTTGCGTACCGTCCAAATTGGAAATCAAGAATGCGAGCTTCCCAGAAATTCGATAACTGCAATGCGTTTCAGGCGATGAATTTCCCGCATGGTGCGATTAGGGTAAACTATTGAGTTGACAGAAATAAAAGATTCTAAGGAGCTTGAGATTGCCGAATGAAGTTGCCATCGACGTCAAACAAGTCGAGCAAGCATTAAAAAAAGCTAAACGAGGCTTGCCAAAAGGCCGCCCGGTCGATGCGAAGGCATTGGAAGATATTCGTGCATTAATGGGCGATGAGCCGCGCCGCCGGGATTTGTTGATCGAACACCTGCATAAAATCCAAGACAAATTCGGCCATCTTTCCGCCACGCATATGGTGGCCCTCGCCAGCGAAATGAAACTGGCGATGACGGAAGTGTACGAAGTGGCCACTTTCTACCATCACTTCGACGTGATTAAAGAAGGCGATGCGATTCCGCAAGCCATTACGGTGCGCGTGTGCGATTCGATTTCTTGTGAAATGGCGGGCGCGAAAGATTTGCTGGCAAAATTGCCCGGCATCCTGGGCAAAGACGTGCGCGTGATTGCCGCACCGTGCATCGGCCGCTGCGAATCGGCGCCCGCCGCCGTGGTGCATCAGAATCCCGTGTGTAACGCCACCGTCGAAAGCATTAAAGCAAAAGTCGAGAGCAAGGCCACTAAGCACGATCACGCCAACTATATTTCTTACGTCGGCTTCGACGCATACAAGAAACAAGGCGGCTACGAAATGTGGTTCGCCTGCGCAAGCGGTAAGCGCGACGTCGAATCCGTCATCAAAACCATGGAAGATTCCGGCCTTCGCGGCTTAGGCGGCGCGGGTTTCCCCGCGGGCCGCAAGTGGCGAATTGTGCGTGGCGAGCAAGGCCCGCGCTACATGGCGATCAACATCGACGAAGGCGAACCCGGCACGTTCAAAGATCGCTGGTATTTGGAGCGCGATCCCCATCGTTTTCTTGAAGGCATGTTGATCGCAGCCTGGGCCGTCGGCATCGAAAAAATTTGGGTGTATCTGCGCGACGAATATCACGGCGTGCGCGAAAATCTCAGCAAGGAAATCGCTGCGCTAAAAGCTAATCCGCCCGGCGGCGTCAAGCTACCCGAGATCGATTTGCGACGTGGCGCGGGCGCCTATATCTGTGGCGAGGAATCGGCGATGATCGAATCCATCGAAGGCAAGCGCGGCATGCCGCGGCTGCGTCCGCCCTATGTCGCCCAGGTCGGTCTGTTCAACCGTCCGACGCTCGAACATAACATGGAAACCCTGCACTGGGTGCGCGACATTTTGGAAAAAGGCGGCGCGTGGTTTGCCGATCAAGGCCGTAATGGCCGCAAGGGCCTTCGTTCGTTCTCTGTGAGCGGCCGAGTGAAAAAACCTGGCGTTCACCTGGCGCCTGCCGGCATCTCTTGCCGCGAACTCATTTCCGAATGCTGCGATGGCATGTTGGACGGCCATCAGTTTTATGGCTATTTACCGGGCGGCGCCTCGGGCGGCATCTTGCCGGCGAGCCACGGCGATATTCCGTTGGATTTCGACACGCTGCAACCCTATGGCTGCTTCATCGGCTCCGCTGCGATTGTGATCCTATCGCAGCACGACAAGGCCACGGATGCGGCGCGCAATCTCATGGCTTTTTTCAAGCACGAATCCTG
>JBDSJK010000047.1:0-2788 GCA_039917535.1 Burkholderiales bacterium | reverse complement strand
GGCTGGCCGGCGCGGGGCCGCACTGACGACCCACTTGAATGGCGTCGTCGCGGGCGCAAGCAAGTTTGTTGCCGTTGGCGATGGCGATGGCAGAACGCTAATCTCGAGCTGCGTCACAATCACGTGGACAAATGTCGTGACACAGCATTCGCGGGCCTAGATCTGTATGACATTCACTTCGGCTCGCGCTTCACCGTCGTCGGTGCAAGCGGCGCAATTATTAACAGCACAACAACGAACAGTGTAACTATTTGGAATGCAGCGACCACTCAGCTTGGCGCGGATGATTTGCCCAGTATACTATTCGATAAGGGCGTGTACCTCGCCGTAGGTGCGAATGTCGCGCACGGTTTTTCACTATAGCGAAGTAACCTCAGGGAAGGGTCAGGCCAAGCGCCTCGCAATCATGACGCCGGAAGCTGTTACGCAACGCTTCGTCATCTTGGTTGGACCAATGTTTCTTGGTTTCCCATTGTTCTTTAATGGTCGCGCAAAACGCTGGCGATGCAGACGCTGGACGGGTGCCGCCATTTGAATCTAGCTGCGCGCGCTCCGGTCTGAGAATCGTCAAATAAAACCCTGCAGACATCATCATCAGCCCTAAAGCTAATGCCGCCACGCGCGCGATCCTGCCACCAAAACTATGCGGAATTTCGACGCTGAAAATTTTCGTGCCGCCGCCGAATAGGCCCGCTGCGAGCAGAATAGCACCCAGCACCAGCAACATCATGTCTGCGGATTTTGGCATCGTGGCTCAGTAACCCAGCTTGGTGTTAGGCCGCTGCACTTGGCGGAAATGCACGCGCTCGCCGTAGGCCACATACAGGCCGCTACTGACGATCACGACGATACCGAGCAAGGTCCAACGATCGGGAAAATCGTCGAACACGACATAGCCGAACAGGATAATCCACACCAATTGCGTGTAGTAAAACGGCGCGAGTACCGAGGCAGGCGCTTTAGATAGTGCGCGGATCAATACCAAATGCCCTGCGCCGCCAATCAGTCCCAACGCTACGATCAAAATCATATGCCACGGTGTTGGCGTGTTCCACGTAAACGGCGCAAAATAATTTGAGACGGCGATGAGCGCCGTCAGCACAATGCTGCCGATGAGTGCGCTGTAAAACAACGTGGTGTGCGGATGTTCCTGGTGCACTTTGCGCGTGATGATTTGATACAGGCTGAAACACAACGCGGTGCCCAGCGGCCACAGCGCCGAGATAGAAAATACTTTGCCACCCGGTCGAACGATAATGAGTACGCCAATGAAGCCGACGATGACGGCGATCCAGCGGCGGCGGCTGATTTTTTCTTTCAAGATCGGCACCGCGAACAGCGTCACCAACATCGGCGTCATGAAACCGATGGCAGACGCTTCCGCCATGGGCATCAAGGTCAGTGCCTTGAAAAATAAACAAGTGGAGCCCACCAGCAACAGCCCACGCAAAATGTGCAGCACGGGCCGCTGGGTGCGCACCAAATCCAACTTCATGGTCGGACCGAGCCACACCAGCATGATCAGCATATGCACCGTGTAGCGCGCCCAGACTAAACCCAATACGGGATAAGATTTGCCGAGGTACTTCGCGATCGTGTCGATGCTCGCGAAACACAGCACCGCCAGCATCGCAAGCGGAATGCCCTTGAAAACGGCGGGATCGGACGCGTGGGGATGCTGCGCAGATTCGATGCCGGTTTCAACGACATTGTCGACGCTCGCGTCAACAACGACTTCAACTACGACTCGTTCTTGGGTCACTCAGACTTTCAAGTATTTTTTACGGATGCCCTGAGAGGCAATGGGTAAGCGCCTCCCAGGGCAGGCATTGCCAGCAGCCGCGCTAACATTGCCTCTGCGCGATGCAAGGTAAAAGAATTACATCGTCGCGCCAAGTATCCACGGCGTAAATTCTTCTTCGCCGTAGCCGAGCTCCTCACTCTTGGAACGCTTGCCCGAAGCCGTGTCGAGAATGAGCTTGAAAATACGCTCGCCGACTTCTTGCACGCTTGCGCTACCGTCCACGATTTCGCCACAGTTGATGTCCATGTCGTCGCTCATGCGGTGATACATGGTCGAATTGGTCGCAAGCTTCAACGACGGCGTAGGCATACAGCCAAACGCAGAGCCGCGGCCCGTAGTAAAGCACACGACGTTCGCCCCGCCGGCGACGTGACCGGCGACGGACGCGGGATCATAGCCCGGCGTATCCATGAACACGAAACCTTTGGCGGTGACGGCCTCGGCGTATTCATACACGTCCACCATCGGCATGGTGCCGCCCTTAGCCACGGCGCCTAAAGATTTTTCCAGTATCGTCGTCAGGCCGCCCGCCTTGTTACCCGGTGACGGATTGTTGTCCATATCGCCGTCGTTGCGCGCGGTGTAGTCTTCCCACCACTTAATTCGCGCGATCAGCTTCTCGCCTACTTCGCGCGTCACGGCGCGACGAGTCAGCAGATGTTCCGCACCATAGACTTCAGGCGTTTCCGACAAGATCGCCGTGCCGCCGTTGCGCACCAGCAGATCTGCCGCCGCACCCAGCGCAGGGTTGGCGGTAATGCCCGAGTAACCATCGGAACCGCCGCATTCCAGGCCCAGCGTTAAATGGCTGGCGGAGACTTTCTGGCGCGGCGCAATGCGATTCGCTTCCGGCAGCATAGATTTCACCGCGTCGATCGCTGAATCCAGCGTTTTCTTGGTGCCGCCCTTGTCCTGTATGGTCATGGTATGCAGCAAGGAATTCTCTTTGAGATTCTGCGTGAAAGTCAGCGCACTCATTTGGTT
>JBDSJK010000046.1:0-8280 GCA_039917535.1 Burkholderiales bacterium | reverse complement strand
GTCGGGATCGTCAATCTTCCCTTGGAATCCAATGTGAGGGCCGTTGCTCCCTGGAACATATCGAGGTCTTAGTCCACCTAAAAATCCAAAAATTTCCACAAATTTCAATATTTTTCCACTGTAAGGGAAAAGAAATGCAAGGTCAAGCGGAAAATGACAGATTTTTTACGGCGCGACAAAGACTTACATTTATATCTGGGGTTAGGCGAGAACGGTGAAATGTATCCTATGGAAAACCTTTGGGTAAATTTCCTGTAAATATTTTATATTTTTTAAAAACAATTTCTTATGAGAAATTTAAGTAGCTTGCGCAGAGAGTCTTCTGCAATGGGGTAGGCTTGACTTGATCGGCACTTTGCGCTGGCCTTAACGTTCCGCTGGCTCCGCTTTGGGGCGGGTCCCGATCTTGACCTTAAGATTGAGCGCATTTTGGTCACGAATGAGCTTGATTTTCGCGTCCATATTGGGCGGTAGATCGGAAATCAAATTGAGCAGGGAAGAGGAATCCACAACGGGTTTGCCCTCGATATCAACCACGATGTCCCCTGGCTTGATGTCAGCGCGATCCGCCGGGGCGTTTCGCAACACGCCCGCGATCAATGCGCCCTTTTGCGCGCCGAGGTTGAAGGAATCGGCGAGCTCGGGCGTCACGTCCTGTACTTCAACGCCAATCCAGCCACGGGTCACGAAGCCGGACTGGATAATCTGCTCCATGATCTTTTTAGCCAGACTCACGGGAATGGTAAAGCCGATACCTTGATTGCCACCGCTGCGAGAATAAATCGCGCTGTTGATTCCCACCAGGTGCCCCGATACGTCAATCAGCGCGCCGCCGGAATTGCCTGGGTTGATCGCCGCGTCGGTTTGGATGAAATTTTCAAACGTATTGATACCAAGATGGCTGCGCCCCACCGCGCTGACGATGCCCATGGTCACCGTCTGACCGACACCGAAGGGATTGCCGATGGCGAGCACGACATCGCCTATTCTCAGCTCTTCCGAGCTACCAAAAGTAATGGCGGGGAGATCTTTCAGATCGACTTTAAGCACCGCGAGATCGGTTTCCGGATCGGCACCGACCAGCTTAGCGGGTACATCGCGGCCGTCCGCCAAGGCAACCTGGATCTCATCGGCAGCTTCAACCACGTGATGATTGGTGAGAATAAAACCCTGCTGACTCACGATCACACCGGAGCCGAGACTAGACTGACGCTGCTCTTGATGGTCGAGTCGATCGCCAAAAAAGCGCCGAAACATAGGATCATCAAGAAATGGTGCGCGTTTGGAACGCACCTCCTTGCTGGTAAAAATATTGACGACCGCCGGCATCGCCTGTTTTGCGGCATTGCTAAACGTTACACCCGCCGCTGCCGTGCCGGCTCCAGCTTGAGTTTGAGCCACAGAGATCACCGGCTTCGCAGGTTGTGACGGCCCATTCAAGCTCTTCAACCATTCCGGACGTATCACGCTTACCGCCAGCAAAACGCCCAGCGTGACCGCAACACTCTGAGCAAACAATAACCAGAGCTTACGCATAGGGCGGAACCAACCAGGAAGGTATAAAGTGAGTAGACGGCTTCATCACGACATTATTCCGCGAGTGAGCAACAAATACAAAACAATTGTATAGATGACCAACAAAAAAGCGGCCCGGTCGGGCCGCTTTTGATCGAGGCTGCGAAGTCTAGCGCTTCAATGCGTCTCGGATTTCGCGCAACAAAACCACCTCTTCCGGGGATGACGGGGGCGCCACGGGCGCTTCCTTCTTGAGACGATTCATGGTCTTCACCATCCAAAAGATCACAAACGCCAAAATGGCAAAGTTAATGATGATGGTGATGAAATTCCCAAAAGCAAGCAAAGGTACTCCCGCTTTTTTTAATTCGGTGTAAGTTTGTGCAATTCCCGGTGGCCCCTCAGCCAATTTTAAAAATATGTTGGAAAAATCCCCATTACCTAAAATCTTACCGATAACCGGCATAATAATGTCGTTAATCAATGAATCAACAATCTTGCCGAATGCTCCGCCGATGATGATACCAACGGCCAGGTCCATGACGTTTCCTTTTAATGCAAATTCTTTGAATTCGTTCATCTTCCCCATGAAAATATCTCCTTAAACCATTGATCCGAGTACAAAACAGCTTTTTATTCGACTGCGCGCGCACTATAGCCACCTTTGACCGTAACAGTCAACAGAAACGGCCGACGAGCGCATGGGGCTTAAGTTTGGCTGCGTAATAGTTTAAAATGTAAATCTTTTGTCAAATTTTAAGGTAGTTTAAGCATGGCTGGAGCATCGGCAGATCCCAAAAAGCGGCGTTTTCTAATCGGCGCTGCGTCTACCGTGGGTGCCATCGGCACTGTAACGGCGCTAAGTCCTTTTATATTCAGCATGTTCCCAAGCGAACGTGCCAAAGCGGCTGGCGCCCCCGTTGAGGTGGATATTTCCAAACTGGAAGAAGGAATGTTGCTCACGGTCGAGTGGCGCAGCCAACCCGTTTGGATCCTCCACCGTAGCAAAGAGATGTTGGCGCAACTGGCGAAAAACAACGACCGTCTGTCGGATCCTGATTGCAGCGTGACCCAACAGCCCGATTTTGCCAAGAACCCCTTCCGCTCACAGAAAGAACATGAGGCCATACTCGTGGTGGTTGGGCTGTGTACTCACCTCGGTTGCTCGCCAACCTTTCGCAAAGAAATCGGACCGGCGGATTTGGGTAGTGACTGGCCGGGTGGATTTTATTGTCCCTGTCACGGCTCAAAATTTGATCTGGCAGCCCGAGTCTTCGCGGGCTCGCCGGCACCTAAGAATCTGTTAGTGCCGCCCTACACGTACCTCAGTGCAACTAAACTATTGATTGGCGAGGACAAAAAGAATGCAGCCTAAACAAGCGGCCACGCAATCTGGCTTCATGGCCTGGATAGATGAGCGTTTCCCCTTCACGGCAACGCTGAAAAAGCACATTACCGAATACTACGCGCCTAAAAACTTCAATTTTTGGTACTACTTCGGCTCCCTCGCGTTGTTGGTGTTCGTGTTGCAAATCGTCACCGGCATTTTCCTGACGATGAATTACAAGCCCGATGCAAAGCAAGCGTTTGCCTCGGTCGAGTACATCATGCGCGACGTGGACTGGGGTTGGCTGATTCGCTATATGCACTCGACCGGCGCATCGATGTTCTTCATCGTGATTTACTTGCATATGCTGCGCGGCATCATGTATGGCTCCTACCGCAAACCACGCGAGTTGCTGTGGATTTTCGGCATGGTCATATACCTGATCTTAATGGCCGAAGCGTTCTTCGGTTACCTCCTACCCTGGGGTCAGATGTCGTTTTGGGGTGCGAAGGTCATCACTTCCTTGTTCGAAGCCGTACCGTGGGTAGGCCCAGGCTTGGCCGAGTGGATACGCGGTGATTTCAACGTCTCGGACGTGACCCTGAACCGGTTCTTCGCCTTTCATGTGAGCGCCCTACCGCTTGCGTTGGCCGGACTCGTGTTCCTGCATATCGTCGCGTTGCATCAAGTGGGTTCCAACAACCCGGACGGGATCGACATCAAAAAAATGAAGGATCCCAAAACGGGCATACCGATAGACGCCATCCCGTTCCATCCCTATTACACCGTTAAGGATATGGTGGGCACCGTGGTGTTCCTCATGATTTTTGCGGCGGTGTTGTTCTTTGCGCCGGACATGGGCGGATACTTTCTCGAACATGCCAATTTCGTCCCAGCCGATCCGATGGTGACGCCGGAACACATCGCGCCTGTTTGGTACTTCACGCCGTTCTACGCCATGTTGCGTGCGGTTCCGCCCATCGGCGTATCGCAGTTTCCGGGCGTGATTGTCATGGGCTTGGCGGTGGTCATTTTCTTTGCCCTGCCGTGGCTTGATCGCGGTCCGGTCAAGTCGATCCGCTACCGCGGTACACTCTATAAGAGCTGGCTCGCCGCGTTCATTGTCTCGTTCGTTGTGCTTGGCGTATGCGGTGTTTTACCTACCAGTGTCTGGGGCCAGTTTGCTAAGTCCTGGCCCGTTTTGGGCGGCGCCGATGTCGCGACCGTGGTCGCCCGAGTGTTCACAACCATTTACCTGGCGTTCTTTTTCCTCATGCCATGGTATACGAAGGCAGACAAAACCAAGCCGGAACCGGAGCGGTTGACATGATGCGCAAACTTTTACTAGCACTGGCGCTACTGCCGGTTGTTGCGCTTGCGAACACCGCTGTGCAAGTCGATACGGCACCCATTAATTCTCGCGACAAAATATCGCTCCAGCGCGGTGTTAACCATTTCGTCAACTATTGCTTGAGCTGCCACAGCGCCAACTTCATGCGCTATGGGCGGCTGCAGGATCTGGGCTTGAGCGAAGAACAAATCAAGACTTACCTGTTACCGTCCGGCGCAAAAATTGGTGACGCTATGTCGATCACGCTATTGCCGCAAGACGCCAAGACCTGGTTCGGTAAGGCGCCTCCTGATCTATCCGTCATCGCCCGCGCCCGGGGTGTCGATTGGCTTTACAGCTACTTGCGTGGCTTTTATCGCGATGATAGCAAGGCCAGTGGCTGGAACAACACGGTGTTTCCCGATGTAGGCATGCCCCATGTGTTGTACGAGTTGCAGGGCGAGCAAGTGCTCCACCACGAAGCGGAAAAAGGCGAACATGCAGCACACAGCGCTAAACTCATGCTGGAAAAATCCGGCAAGCTCACGCCGCTGGAGTACGACGAATTTGTTGCGGACTTAGTAAATTATCTCGACTATATGGGCGAGCCATCCAAGGGCAAGCGCGTTCTTACAGGAATACTGGTGCTGTTTTTCCTGGCGCTATTGTTGCCGTTGACGATCCTAATCAAAAAAGAATATTGGAAAGACGTGAAGTAGCGGCTTCCGGTCTGCAATTCGACTTAAGGCCTAAAGGGTAAAAGGGAATAGAACAATTATGATGACATTGTACTCAGGCACGACGGATCCATTTAGCCATCGCTGCCGCTTTGTGCTGTTCGAAAAGGGGATGGACTTTCAGATCATTGATGTAGATCTGTACAACAAACCTGAAGACATTGCGGTGATGAATCCCTACAACCAAGTACCGATTTTGGTGGAGCGGGACTTGGTTTTGTACGAGTCCAACATCATTAACGAGTATATCGATGAGCGCTTTCCGCATCCGCAACTGATGCCTGCCGATCCGATCATGCGCGCCCGTGCGCGACTGTTCTTATATCGCTTCGAGAAAGAATTGTTCAGCCAAATTGACAATCTCGACAGCGCCAGCCAGCAGAAATCCGATCGCGCGCGGCAAATCATCCGCGACAATCTGGTGCAAATTGCGCCGGTATTCACCAAACAAAAATTCATGCTGGGCGATGAATTTTCCATGCTCGATGTCGCCATCGCACCACTGCTGTGGCGCTTGGAACATTACCAAATCGCCATGCCGAAACAGGCCGCGCCGCTGCTGAAATACGCCGAGCGCATGTTCGCGCGGCAAGGTTTCATCGACGCCATGACGCCGTCGGAAAAGGCCATGCGTAAGTGAGCGCCACGGTCAGCACCAAGCCCTATCTCATCCGCGCCATTTACGAATGGTGCGCGGATTGCGGCTACACGCCCTACCTGAGCGTGGTGGTGACCGAACATACCCGCGTACCGATGGAGTTTGTGAAAAACGGCGAGATCGTGCTTAACGTCAGTTCATCGGCCACGCGCAATTTGAAAATCGACAACGATGTGGTGAAGTTTTCTGCGCGCTTCGGCGGCACGTCGCGAGAAATTTCCGTACCCATGTCGGCAGTCTCAGGCATTTTTGCCAGAGAGAATAGCGAAGGGCTATTGTTCAAAGTCGGCGAAGAAACGGAAAATCCAACCGGCGCGACGCCACCATTGGACGGCCCAAAACCCAGCACAAAACAGCCACGAGAAAAATCGCACCTCAAGATCATTAAGTAACGATGGTGGTGTTCAAGCCATTCCTGCCGTAAGGCCCGCCGATATTGGATCCTGGCGACACATGCCTGGAGAGCCGCTTTGGTATTGGCTCTACAAGCAGCATAAGAGTAGTATCATGAAGTTAAGCCGGCATAGCTCAGTTGGTAGAGCAGTTGATTTGTAATCAGAAGGTCGCGGGTTCGATTCCTGCTGCCGGCACCAAAACAAACTAGGCCGCTAAGCGGCCTAGTTTTTTAGAGTGTCGCGTGGAGAAGTTTATAGCCTGCACGATGGAACGAAATCCGGAGAGCAACGCCTCGGGATTCCCCTACGCTTCATCCAAGCTTGTTGCAATCATTCTTGCTCGTCGGGTAGGCAAAAAAGTTCTCTTGCTGAACGAGCCCGAGTAGGTTGGCTGAGGAACAAAACCCAACATTCAGCCTACCTCATGTTCACCAAACTCTCCCAGCACAGCCGGGTCTACAGCCCAATCGGCATGGAGCCAACCACGCTCGACATATGAGTGAATCGACGAATGCGGCCAATCCACCGCGCGACGCACGTACCCATGCTTTACCGGATTGATGTGAATGTAATCCACATGAGCCGCATAGTCATGATCGCCGCGAATGAGATGTTCCCAATAGCGTCGTTGCTAAACGCCACGTTCCGGTTTGGATTGTCGGCTGTCATTGATACGCTCCACCTTAACTATGCTACGAGAGAAGCCGGCCTTGATCCACGACCAGCGCATGGGATAATCGGCGTCGCCTTCCGGCAACGTCCACATAGCGTGAAGATGATCGGGCAAGACCACCATGGCATCGATGTGAAACGGATGAGTCGTTTTGACGCGATGAATCACGTCACGTAATAAATCGATATGTCGCGTCAACCAATCAGCACGGCGGTCTGCCAGATTGACGCTGAAGAAATAGGTGGCGTCAGTCAGCGTTGCGCGACGGTATCGCATGAATCAAGCTTATCGCAACAGGTGAAGCCGGTGTTGGGCTTCATGCTTCAGCCCAACCTACGCGGGCTACACTAGCATACGGGCATCCACGCTACGTTTTTCAACATCCCGTCAAATAAGGCTCGGGTAAGCGTCGCTCAAACGCGCGAACGTATCCTGGCGATAGTAGGCCTTCAGTTGATCGTACACCGCCGGATACTCAGCGACGATGATTTCCGGCATTTCAAAAAACACTTCACTTAATACGGCAAAAAACTCGCCCGGATTCTCGGCGGCATAGGGATCAACTGCTGTGTGCTCGCCAGCGTCGACGCGCTTGGAAAAATGCGTAAAGGCCGCGCCGAAACTCTTCGCCCAGGCGCGCGGGTTCATGCCCTTATGCAGTGGCGGAAAGCCGTTGGCGTCGCCGTTGCGCATGTCGAGTTTGTGGGCGAATTCGTGGATCACCACATTGACGCCGTCGGTCGCAAATGCGGTTTGGGTATCGGCCCAGGACAAGATGACCGGTCCATCGCTACGGGCCATGCCGGTCACCGGGCGGCGGTCCGTATGGACCACGCCCGCGGCGTCGACGTATTGATGGTTGGGAACGAATTCGTCGGGATAGATGATGATGCCGTGCCAGCCGTCGTAGAGACTGGGATGCAGATTCAGCGTCATTAGGCAGGCCTGTAAGGCAATGCTGAGGAACATGTCGTCCGTCACTTCCAACTCGTGAGCGGTGCTGAATTCCTTGTCGTGCAGGAACACCCGCACGTTTTCGTTTAAGCGTTTCAGGTCGGTGCCCGACAAGCCGCGCAAGTAGCGTGCCGAGGTAACCAGCCGCCGCCAGAGCGCGGCATCGACGCTGCTCCTGCTCAGAACGCGGTTGCGGCGCCAGGTCGAGAAAAGCGAAAACATGAAGGAAGCGAAACGGGAGACCGGAGTGCGCAGACTACAGGTATTTCGTGCCCCATTCCAGGGGCCTTACCCTGCTTGGTTCTCAGCAAGGCATAGCCTAATAGCCAATATCGGTGCGTCATTAAAGAGCGTAGCCTGGGCAAATTGTAGTTGTAGGTTGGCGCTGAACGAAGAGAAGCCCAACGAATCGCCGTAGATATATCGCGTCCGCGACCACGACAGGCAAATGTTCGATGATGACGATGCACAACTCATCTCGCGACAACCGCACCCTGCCTTGATGCTGGCGGTGCATGCCTGAAACACCGCATCACACTTGCCTCTTAGCCCCGACGATTTTGAGCTTAACCGAATGCCGACGCGATGCCATTTGTGTATCGAGTGATGGGCAGATACTTAGCCCTGACCGCAACTACGATAGATCAAGCTTCCAGTTCGGGATAATGGCGAAAGATGCCGTTCTCGTTAA
>JBDSJK010000045.1:0-6866 GCA_039917535.1 Burkholderiales bacterium | reverse complement strand
CTGGGCTTGGCTGCTGGCTATTTCGGCGGTAAGGTCGACAGCTTCATTTCGCGCCTGGTGGAAATCTGGATGAGCTTCCCGCCGGTGTTGTTGTCTATCGTGCTCGCCGCCTTGATCGGGCCGGGTTTGCTCACCGTTATCGTCGCCATCGTCGGCATCGACTGGACGCGCTTTTGCCGCGTGGTACGCGCCGAAACGATGGTGCAGCGCGAGCTCGATTACGTCACCTCCGCTGTGACCATAGGCATGCGGCCGCTGAATATTTTGCGTAGCGAAATCCTGCCCAACTTAACTCCGTTATTGCTCGTGCTGTTCAGCATGGAGATGGGTATCGCCATCGTCGTTGAGGCGATCCTCAGCTTCGTCGGTTTGAGCGTGGCGTCGGGTGCGGCGACTTGGGGCGGCATGATCGCCGAGGGCAGACAATATGTGAACCAAGCCTGGTGGCTGATGGCACTGCCGATGCTGTGCATTATCGTTTCGGTGCTGGGGATGAATGCGTTGGGCGATGGGGTCAAGCGGACGCTGGATCTGGTGCGTTAGCAATGTCACTGCTAGATATTAATTCACTCTATCTCGACATCGACCAACCGATTCTGCGCGGCGTATCGTTGCAGTTGATGGAGGGCGAAGTCCATGGCCTAGTGGGTGAATCCGGCGCGGGCAAGACGATGGTGGGGAAATGCGTGCTCGGGCTGTTGCCGCATCGAGCGAGACTCGGACACGGCTACATCAATTTCGCCGGCACCGAGCTACTCAAACTACACGGGCACGAGCGCCGCGAATTGTTAGGTCGTGACATTACCGTGATTCCGCAGAATCCCATGACGGCGTTGAACCCAGTGAAACGTATCGAGCCGCAGATTATTGATGTGCTGCAGTTGCATTTGGAAATGTCGGCGATTAACGCCAAGCGCCGCGCGCTGGAGCTGATGCACGATGTGCATATCCGCGAGCCTGAGTGCGTGTTGCAACAATTTCCCCACGAACTGTCCGGCGGCATGCGCCAGCGCGTGTTGATCGCAATCGCGTTCGCCTGCAAGCCCAAGTTGATCATCGCCGACGAGCCGACCACGGCCCTGGACGTGACGGTGCAGCGGCAGATTTTGCGATTGATAAAAGAGCTGCAGGCCAATTCCAACACAGCCATTTTGTTCATAACCCACGATCTCGGCGTCGTGGCAAAAATTTGCAATAGAGTCAGCGTGATTCATTCCGGGCGTATTTTGGAATCGAACTCGGCCACTGAATTGTTCTTGGCGCCCAAGCATGCCTACACCCGCGCGCTGCTAGCGGCAACGCCGCGCTTTGATCGGCCCGCCGCCGCGCTGCATCCTGTGCCGCAGGAACTGATAGCTGCGCTGTGGGCCGAAGCCAAGGCCCACGACGAGACGAAAACAAACTGATGGCGCTAATCTCGATACGGGACTTAAGCCTCGCGTTGCCCGACGGATCGGCGAAGCCATTATTCGGCCGAGCGCCGCTGCGAGAAATTTTGCGCAACATCAATCTCGATATCGAAGGCGGCGAGTGCTTGGGTGTCGTCGGTGAATCCGGCTCCGGCAAAACGACGTTGGGACGAACGCTGCTGCGACTTTACGAACCGACCTCCGGCACAATTCATTTCGAGGGGCGCGACATCACGCATCTGTCGCAAAGCGAGCTACGGCCGTTGCGCGCCAAAATGCAAATGGCGTTTCAAGATCCGCAATCGTCGCTGAATCCGCGCCATCGCATTGAAGATATTCTGGCGCAGCCGTTGCTTGCGTTTCAGCACGTTCGCAATCGCGAAGAAGGCCGCGAGGTCGCGTGGCAATTGCTCAAGCGTGTGGGCTTAACCGGCGAATTCGGCAAGCGCTATCCCCACGAACTATCCGGCGGTCAACGCCAGCGCGTCGGCATCGCTCGCACCATTGCACTGAAGCCGCAGTTCATCGTCGCCGACGAAATCGTCTCCGGTTTGGACGTATCGACTAAAGCGCAAATTCTCGCTTTGCTACGCGAACTTAAACCGGAAAACGCTCAAGCGCTCATGTTCATCGGTCACGACTTGTCGGTCATACGCGTGTTGTGCGATCGCGTCGCCGTCATGCGCAACGGCAAGATTGTGGAGCAGGGCTCATGCGAACAAGTGTTCAGCCATCCGCAACATCCCTACACGCAGGAATTACTCATGGCGATTCCCTTGCCCGATGTTGACCCCGATTGGGTCACGCGCGAGCACTGAAGACTTTATCAAATATAGAGTACACACTGCGCAGGTGATTCTCCCCCTACGATTGGGCGACTATGTTGTCACGTTGGCGGATGTTCAACTTTTATTCCATAGCCTGATGCACATACGCCGAGCGTTTCACATGCTAACAAAAGTGGATACCCATGCAGTTCGTTCTGAACAAAGGCGTACTTCACTTGCTCTCCCTGGCAAAGTACGCCGCGGCCTTTTTTAAGATATTGCGCTCCATTTTGAGTCGTTGTACTTCTTGCCGTAATCGGCTCAGCTCCTGTTGCTCGGCTGTCACGCGCAATCGTGGTGCGCCCGTGACCAACTCCCCCGCTCGGTATTTCACGCTCCATGCTTTGATGAGCTTCGGTAATACCCCTAAGCGTTTGCCCACCTCGGCATAACTGTAGCCTTGATCCAAAACCAACTTGGCTGCTTCCATCTTAAATTCGGCCGTGAACTGCCGCCGTTTCAATTGCTCCATCTTCGACTCCTTTCAAGGTCCCCATAAATTTACCTCGATTAAGTCGTCTATTGAAAGCTTACATGATCACACCTTGCTTGGCGAAAGCGAAGGCCGTTGCGCGGCCGATTCCAGTGAGGGCTCCGGTGATGAGGACTGTAGGTTGATTCATGATTGAAATCTCACTTCGTGTTGAGGAGCCCATACTGTGATTGATTTCAATTGGTTGATATAGTCCCGTTTTAGTGATATCAATAAGTCGCGAATGGAATATATGGAGTTGCAATGGATAAGCTGTCTGCAATGAAAACCTTTGTGCGCGTGGTCGAGGCGGGCAGTTTCTCTGCAGTGGCTTCGGAGTCCAACACAACCCAAAGCGCCGTGAGTAAGCAGGTTGCGGCTCTAGAAAAGGAACTCGGCGTAACCCTGCTCACGCGCACAACAAGGTCCCTGTCCTTGACTGAGGAGGGCGAACGCTACTTTGAGCAAGCTCGGCGCTTGGTCGCGGAAGTGGCTGAGGCCGAGGCAGCCCTGCGCAAGGGTGAGGGTCAGCTTAGCGGGTGGATTCGCCTAGCGGCGTCGGTTGGATTCGGCCGCTTGAAGCTCATGCCCCTAGTTCGCACTTTCATGGACAAGCACCCGGAGGTCAAAGTGGACCTGCGTTTGCACGACGGATTCATCGACTTAGTCGAGCAAGGCATCGACGTGTCGGTGCGTATTGGTGAGTTAGCCGACAGTGGCCTAATTGCCCGAAAGGCAGGCACCTCGCAACGAATGCTCCTGGCAAGCAGAGATTATGTGTGGAGCATTCCGCGTAACCTCAAAGCGCCTAAGCACCCCGACGACCTCGCCAGCCACAACTGCATCGTCTACACCGAGCTTCCCGGCAGAAATCTTTGGACTTTTCAGGCAACGGCAGGCGCGAAGGAGCCGATGGGAACTTCAAAATCGATTCGAGTTGAGGGGCGCCTCCAAACCAACAGCAGCGAAGTGATCAGAGCGGCTGTGATGACTGGTATGGGAATCGGCTATTCGCCGACATGGTTGTTTGACGAGGAGATCGAGAACGGCACAGTCATTAGGTTGATGCCGGATTGGGAATCGCCCAAGTCACCCATTCATCTGGTGAGCCCCTTGCAACGCAAAAACTCAGCAAAAGTAAAAGCATTCGCTGAACATGCCACGCGTGCTCTAGGAACTCCTGAGAAACAAACCTGACGACGGCGGTTTTTATGCGGCCGTTGTCGTCGGGCTTAGCTGGAAGCCAAGGTCTTCAGCGGCACCGCGCTCAACTCTGCCACACCGAAGACACAAAGTGTTTCTTCGGCGCGATTTGCGGCAGTGGGCCCATTACTACGCTCATTTGTAAGTAAAACAGACCTTGTTTCAATTTTTGACGGTAAAAGACTTATTGTTTCTTATTCTTTGCAAGTCTTGCTTCACTTACATGTCCTAGCCAGGACCTGATCTGACAGGCATCATGGATAAACGGCAATCATTTCTTGCGGACTTGAATCGATCTGGCTCGGTGCGGATTGCCTCGTCGTATAACACAAACAGATTCCTTCTTTAAAATTACCACCGACGCCGGAACGCAGTCCCCTATCGCGTGAGCGGTTTAGTCCTCTGGCCGTTGTTTACGTTTCCGACGTTGACGGCCTATTTCAGTCTTTGACGCATACCAGTTGTGGGCATTCAATGCTGGCAAATCGGCCATTCGCTTTTAACCAGGAACCTACAACGTCGCTGCCGTAGCAGGTTGAGAACCAACGTTGCAGTAATCAACTATTTGGCAAAACTGAACTGTAATTGTATCAAACGGTTAACGAACATGAAGGAAAAACGGAAGACATTTCTCGAACCAGTAAATCGTCAACCGAAATGGCCTAAGCCAAAGCGTAGTCAGAAGAAATGGATCGCCTTCGGCGGAGTCTTATTCCAGAGAACATAGGTAGTACAAACATCGATTGAACCTGAGCCGCCATCGTTGTAAGGCACAGGTTGTTCGAACCGATTTCATCCCGTCTACTGAAAACAGGTCAACTCTATTACGCAGCCTTCCTCGCGCGCGCGACGGGAAAAGCTACGGGTTTCTACCACTTGCACAAAAGTCTGAATCGTTTGTAGTCCATTCATTTTGCGTCCAAATTAATTCCTAAAAAGAATAATTAATAATCCATAAACCAGTCTATCGCTAAGTTCTGGAAATAATCACAATTCACCGCATCGCATCACCGATCTAAACAGGTAACTATAAGGAGCCACCCATGCATATCAAAGTCATACCAGCAGTCCCTGTCATTCTCATCGCGGACGCGTCGAGGCCGATCACGCACTCACCGCCAAACAGCGTGCAATATGCGTGCACTAGAGAGGCAAGCAGAGTACATCCGCGCCGACATTCGTCTCGAACCGGAAGTGCGTAGTCGCATAACGCACGTAAGAATTCCACCCAAAAAAATCTGGGTGATGAAATTGTTGTACCAAACTTTGATCTAATTTTACGAAAAAGGAACCTGATTATGAACATTAAGACCCTTGCTGTATTGACCACAACCGTACTATTGACTGTGAGCGCTGTCCAGGCACAACAAACCCATGTCGCGGTAGCTAATTCGGTGAACGCCACACAGGTACCAAGAGCACGATTGATCGACTCCCAAGTTAGACAAGCGCTAGATGGGTATTTCGATCTGTGGCGCCTATCGGTGGCTAATACCGCCGCAGCGGCTTTTAAGGAGGACGCCGTTCTTGATTACGACTTACTCATTCCAGAACTCCACGCGGAAGTACAAGGACGTCAATCGATCATTCACCAAGTGCGCGCTTTAGCCCAGCTAGGGCGGAATTGGCGTTTCAATAACGTCCAAATACTTCATACTAGCTATCCTAATATCTATTTCGCCCAGTATGAGGCGAGTGCTGAGCGAGTCACGACAGGCCAGCATTTCGAGCACCATGTTGTTATTAGTTTAGAATTCGATGGCACGCGCATATCAAAGCTTCGCGAGTTCTATAACCCCGCCATCGGTGAAGCAAGCATCGACCCGTGAGCTGACCCGGCAAGAGGACAATATGCAATATGGGAGTGGAATTTCTGACAGAATTTTGTCGTGGAAGGGAATTCTGAGATGAATGAGTCGACGTTTAGCAAATCGCAGATATCTGCGATTCTTAAGTAGAGTTAGGCTGGGCTACCGATGTCACAGACTTTGCGTAGGCAGGAGACCAGCCACACAGGATAAGTGGAAACGTAAGTGCTGCGGTGCCGAGCCGCGGTGAGTCAAGTGCTTGGATGCCGAGAACAGATGTTGTTAATTAAGTCGTTTACGAAAACTTGACACGATCACACTATAGCCCTTGACTGGTTTGCGCGATAAATCGGTACAGTTAAGTTAATTTCATGTGAAACTGAATTCGAGGTAACAAAGTATCTACGTAGTTAATCGACAGGGATCCGGAATATTGGGCTCCATTTCTTTCCGAGGTTAATAGCAGCTTTGGCTGCTGGGAACGGACTATGGCGGCGCAGCATGGATCGGCGGTTAATCGCCGTTCACATCGGAATCGTCAAATCGGCGCCCCCTCTAGCAATGGATTTAACAACTTCCAACACGCCTGCTCCGGCGAAACCCTTCAGAACTTTAGCCGCCGCGTGCTGGTCACCTCGATAGGCAAACGGCGACCCTTCGACCGGCAGCTCCCCGTCGTCACGTTATGGCGTTAAGCCTTAGAAAACTCAAGCCTGACGAGTTCGCGCATTCCCAACACGTTGGCAACTTCCTGAATTCGATCGAGACCCGCACCTTCGTACAGGGTCGCTTCGTAGCGTTGAATCTGCTGTTCTTTAAGATCCAACGATTCGGCCAGCTCCTTCTGGGTGAGGCCTTTGGCAATCCGGGCTTTGATCAAGCCAATGGGCACACTTGCCAATGAATCAAATTCCAAGGACGTGATTTTCCCGGTGCGCAGACCTTCATAATCGGCGACTTCTTCGCGGAGTTCCTGGAGCTGACTTTCCAGACCTTCACGCATGGCTTGTTGCAGATCGGGGTGCAAATCCCTACCCTGCTCGTCCGCGTGGCTCAGTGATTGTTCAAAGCGCGTAATCTCGGCTTTGGTGATGCGATATTGGCGTTCATTGGTGATCATGTGAAATCCTTTAAATCAATGGCGATA
>JBDSJK010000044.1:0-7009 GCA_039917535.1 Burkholderiales bacterium | reverse complement strand
CACCCGCCGCTTAAACATGGCGACACTAATAATAAATGCTAGAAGGGTGGGCAAAATGATGACGGCGGCGAGGCTGAAGCTAAAGCTCTCGAAAGGCTTCCAAAACCACGGCAACGCGGTCAGTTGGTTCCAGTCCATGAAGTCTGGAATACCCGGTGTCGATTGAATTTTTGTACTGACGGGATCGGAGGCCTCCAACTTCAAAAACATCGCCATGAAGTATCCGCCTAAACCGAAGAACACCCCTTGGCCCAGGCTCAGAATGCCGCCATATCCCCACAGCATAACCAACCCTACGGCAACGAACCCGTAGCTTAAATATTTGCCGACAAGATTGAGGCGAAATATATCTAGTGCCCAGGGAAACAAGACTAGAATCACAACGGCTAGAATCGCGATATTAGTGACAGATTGACGGTCGCCAAACAACTTGCGCAGTACGGATCGCATGCAGTAGTCCTCGAAGCTGATTAGCGCCGTATCTTGCTGGCGAACAGACCTTGCGGCCGTAACATTAATATGGTGACCACTAACAACAGGGTCAGGACTTTCGCCATGGAACCGGTCATGAAAAACTCCGTGATCGATTGCATCTGCGCGATTCCAAACGCCGAGGCAATGGTGCCGAGAAGACTGGCCGCGCCGCCAAAGGTCACCACCAGGAACGCATCAACGATGTATAAGGAGCCGCTGGTGGGTCCCGTTGAGCCTATGGTCGTGAATGCCGCACCGGCGATACCCGCGATCCCACAACCGAGCGCGAAGGTAAGGCGATCAACTTTCTTCGTATTGATACCAATGGCGTTGCTCATCGTGCGATTGGCAACAGTCGCGCGTACTCGCAGGCCCCAACGCGAGCGGAACAGCATTAGGAACACTACTGCGGTAACCAAAACTGTCAGCCCCATCACGAATAATCCGTTGATGGGTATGTCGATCGATTCGTTCGGCTTGACGGACCCCAGCAGCCATCCCGGCAGCGTCGGGCTTACTTCTTTTGCACCAAAGGTAGAACGAAAAATTTGTTGCATGCCCAAGCTTAAGCCCCATGTTGCAAGTAGCGTGTCCAGTGGACGGCGATACAAATGCCGTATCAACAAATATTCTGCCGCGTATCCAACAATGAATGCGAAGGCAAAACCAACCAGGATGGCGAATGGGAAATAATAGGGCGCAAAGCCCGGCGCGTACGTGTTTGTAAGCGTTGAACATGCATAGATGGAGTAAGCGCCTATGGTCATGAACTCACCGTGGGCCATATTTATCACGCCCATCTGGCCGAAGATGATCGCGAGACCAAGCGCCATCAACAGCAATACGCTGAACAGGCTCAGCCCGGCAAATCCCTGCATCGCAACTATGCCGCCTATTTCCGCTGCGCTCATGCTGAAGTCCCAGTAAGTATAAAAGTAGCGATAGTCACACTAAAAAAAGGGGCAAGCTGGAGGAGAGGTCGCTTGCCCCATACCACAGGTCTACTGATAACCTTTTGGGAACGGATTGGGTTCGATCAAGTCTGATTCGTATAGGACCTTGTACTGACCGTTGGTCTGCGCCTGACCGATGCGCAGCTTGCTCCACAGGTGATGGTTTTCATGAACCTTCACGTAGCCTTCCGGCGCTATTTTTAGTTCGATACCCGGCGACGCGGCCGCGATTTTATCGATGTCAAAACTTCCGGCTTTTTCGACCGCCGCTTTCCACAACCATGGGCCAAGATAGGCCGCCTGAGTCACGTCGCCGATCACAGAATCTTTGCCGTACTTCGCTTTAAACGCCTCGACAAATTTCTTATTGTTGGGGTTGTCTAAACTTTGGAAATATTTCATTGCGGCATAGAAGCCATTCACGTTCTCGCCACCGATGCCGAGAATTTCGTCTTCAGTGACCGATATGGTTAGTAAAGTTTGCTTGTCTGCCGTGACCCCGGCAGCTTTCAACTGTTTGTAAAACGCCACGTTACTGCCGCCAACCACAATGGCGTAAATAACATCAGGTTTTTGCAGTTTTATTTTGTTGATCAAAGAATTGAATTGCGTATGTCCGAGCGGATAGTATTCCTCGCCTACCACTTTCAATTTCAGCACGTTCTCGATATGTTTACGTGCGATCTTGTTTGAAGTGCGCGGCCAGATGTAATCGGATCCGATGAGAAAAAAAGTTTTCGCTTTTTTCTCTTTTACCACCCAATCCAGGCCGGCCAAGATTTGCTGAGTCGCCTCCTGGCCGGTATAAATCACGTTCTTTGATTGTTCCAAACCTTCGTAGAAAGTCGGGTAATACAACATCCCGTTCTCTTTCTCGAAAATCGGCAATACCGCTTTCCGCGACGCCGATGTCCAACACCCAAACACTGCTGCGACTTTATCATTCACTAAAAGTTTTTTGGATTTCTCCGCGAACGTTGGCCAGTCACTGGCGCCATCCTCGTAAATCACTTTGATCTTTCGGCCCAGCACGCCACCCATTGCATTGATCTGCTCGATAGCCAACGTCTCGGCCTGAATCGAGCCGGTCTCGCTAATCGCCATCGTACCGGTCTTCGAATGAAGATCGCCGACCGTGACTTCGGTATCGGTGATCGCTAATCCGGTAGTGTTTACCTTTGCCGTGGGGAAATCGGCGGCGAGGGCTGAATAGATGTTTAGTGTGGCCAATGCGGACGCGGCTATTAAGATGGCACGACGGACGAACTGTCCGGTCATTACGTGTGGGATACTTCCAATCATATCGATCCTTTTAGAAATGAATGCGGGAGAGTACTTATGCAACTAAACGATTAAACCAACTGCAAGTCGGCTTCACCCAGTACATCGCAAGTTGCATGCCAAGACAGTTTTAGACGCAATAATGCAGAGGATCGCCGCTTTGGATACTTCAGTACCGGCGTCAAATAGCGCCTAGGATTCCTGGCGTTACCGCGATGGGATGCAACAGTGGAAGTAAGGTCATCCGCGTCAATTAGGTCGGCGTTCGATATGGTGTATGAGGGATGATGGAGTGACTAGCGCGCTAAATTGGAACCTAACTTTTCGCCGGTGGTGCATTTTTTACTAACCTTAGCTGCAGACTTGCGTTAATTTTTCACTCATTACCCATTCCCGTCACACCGATCGGCAACCCCATGCCAGTTACGCTCCGGCACTTGATAGAATGCTGTGAAAATCCGCGCGTCATCCAAAAGGTATGGCGGTCTGCGATGTTGACTGTGGAGATTGATTAGCGCCGGCACGCGCTGCGCTTCGGTATCGCATGAATGACGGTTGCGGAGATATACGATGCAAATGTTGCTTCACGCTGCAAACCAATGTGGGCCGATTACGGCCCGCGTGCGCCGTGCGTACTAAAGGTGGACCTGACTTACTGCGGTTGCAATAGGGCGAACTTGGCTTCGTGATGGCCTCACCGATAATGAAGCCGTGATGATGCGTGCGATTCGATTCATGATTCCTCCTTTGTAAATATCTTGTGAAAGAGATCGGAGTCCGGACGCAGTCTTGCGAAACTTGAGGGTACTTGCCATTGATGCCATTCGAGTTTACCTTCGCAAGCAACCACCCGCCCCCGACGATTACTGCCAGCCTTGCGATGAGTGACCTTTATTGATGGGGGACGTTGCTAAGTTATGGTGCTAAATGTAAATTGTCTATATGTCAAAAGACATATATCGAAAGTAATAGGCGCGGAAGCGCGAGTGGGCATAGGGCTGCGAGCCCCATGGGTGAATACTCTCAGCGTAACCATGGCTGGAAGCCTCATCATTGCTTGTCGAGCGGATAGGTATGGCGGAAAGCCGCGTGCTATATGGGTTTGATGTTGAGGCTGATGTCTAGGGCAGTTATGGGTGACAATCGTGGCAAATTTTTACCCGTGTATCTTTGCCCGCGCAGATTACTCTAAGGAATGATGCCGAACGTCCAGCCCACTAGAACGGGCACACGCTTTTTGTGTCAATGGAAATGACGGTTGCTCACTAGACGCGTTGGCAAATGATACCGGCATTGGACAGTAGCCAGATAGGCAAAAATTATTTCATAACCTCGCTTGAACCCGCATGGATGCTGCCTCTCGGCGCTATGGGATTATCTTGTTGCAACGAAGCTAGCTGCCGTTTGCGGGTTGATTCCTAGCATGCGGATGACAAGTTGTGCGACTACTGGGGCGTCGCCGGTTGTGGCAAGACGCACGGTTCCACCGATTGTAGCTGGGTTGAATACGGCTTCCGTTGCGATACGCCGCTCAAGCTCACGCGCGACGGCGGGTGCGGTATCGATGATGGTGGCGCCGAGCGCCGCGGCTTGGATCGCCTGGCTGAGAAACGGGTAGTGGGTACAGCCTAAGACCAACGTGTCACAACCTGCTTCGAACAGCGGCGTGACGGCACGCTTCACCGTTTGACTAGCCTGTGACGAATCGAAATCACCCCGTTCAACCTGCTCCACCCAACCTTCGCCAACTCGCGGGATAAAATTGATTTGCGGCGATTGCGCTTGAACACGAGCAAGCAATTTGGCGTAGCGTTCGCTTGCAAGGGTACGCGCCGTTGCCAGCACGCCGATCTTGCCGGAGCGCGTCGCGGCGATGGCGGGCTTCAACCCGGGTTCGATGCCGACGATAGGCAGACGGTACCTCGCTCGCAACGCCTGCACGGCGATCGCGGTGGCGGTGTTGCACGCAACGACAATCGCTTTGACTTCTTGGGACACCAACCACGCACCGATGTGTTCGCTGCGCGCTATCACATAGGCGTCGGATTTGTCGCCGTAGGGCGCAAAGCCGGAATCGGCGTAGTAAATGAAGTGCTCGAAGGGCAACTGCGCCTGCGCCGCTTTCAATACCGACAGCCCGCCCACGCCGGAGTCGAACACGCCAATCGGCGCGGACGCGCTCAAAATTTTAAAGGACGGTGACGGGAATTTTTCCGATTTTCGTCTGCCATTCTCTCGGCCCGGTTTGATGCACGGAGGTGCCGTTCGCATCGACCGCCACCGTCACCGGCATATCTTTTACCTCAAACTCGTAAATCGCCTCCATGCCCAAGTCGGCGAAGCCCACGACTTTGGCGCCTTTGACCGCCTTGGCAACGAGGTAGGCCGCGCCGCCCACGCCGATCAGCGATGCGGAGCGGTGTTTTTTGATGGATTCAATCGCCACCGGGCCGCGCTCGCCCTTGCCGATCATTGCGATGAGGCCGGTTTGCGACAACATCATCTCAACGAATTTATCCATGCGCGTCGCCGTGGTGGGGCCGGCCGGACCGACCACTTCGTCGCGCACCGGATCAACAGGACCGACGTAATAGATCACGCGGTTAGTGAAATCTACCGGCAGCTTTTCGCCTTTCGCCAGCATGTCTTGAATGCGCTTGTGGGCGGCGTCGCGGCCCGTGAGCATCTTGCCCGAGAGTAACAAGGTCTGGCCGGGTTTCCACGCCGCGACTTCTTGCTTGGTCAGCGTGTCCATATTGACGCGCGTGCTCTTATCGTAGTCCGGCTGCCAATGCACGTCGGGCCACAGGTCTAGGGAAGGGGGTTCGAGGTAAGCGGGGCCGGAACCGTCGAGTACAAAATGGGCGTGGCGCGTTGCGACACAGTTTGGAATCATCGCGACGGGCTTCGACGCCGCGTGGGTCGGGTACATTTTGATCTTCACGTCGAGCACGGTGGTAAGGCCACCCAAGCCCTGTGCGCCGATACCGAGCGCATTCACTTTTTCGTAGAGTTCGATGCGCAGCGCTTCGGTCTTGTCTTGCGCTCCGCGCTTGAGCAAATCGTACATGTCGATGTCGTCCATCAGCGCCTGCTTCGCCATGAGCATGGATTTTTCCGCCGTGCCGCCAATGCCGATACCCAACATACCGGGTGGACACCAACCCGCGCCCATGGTCGGCAGAGTTTTCAACACCCAATCCACCACAGAATCGGATGGATTAAGCATCACAAATTTTGATTTATTTTCCGAGCCACCGCCCTTGGCCGCGACAGTGATGTCCAGCTTATCGCCGGGCACGACTTCCATGTGGATGACGGCGGGCGTGTTGTCCTTGGTATTTTTTCGTTCAAACTGCGGATCGGCAACGATCGAGCCGCGTAGCTTATTGTCGACATCGTTATAAGCGCGCCGCACCCCTTCGTTGCAGGCATCTTCGATGGAACCCGCGAAGCCTTCCCAGCGAACGTTCATGCCGATCTTCAAGAAAATGTTGACGATGCCCGTGTCCTGGCAAATGGGTCGTTTGCCCTCGGCGCACATGCGGCTGTTGGTCAGGATTTGCGCAATGGCATCCTTCGCCGCTGCGCCCTGTTCGGCTTCATAGGCTCGGGCAAGGTGGCTGATGTAATCGGCGGGATGATAATAGCTGATGTATTGCAGCGCTGCGGCGACGCTCTCGATGAGATCATCTTGCTTGATAGTAGTCATGGGAAACTCCGCCGAAGGGCCGTGGTATATCTAGACGTGCCTAAAGGCGTAAGTATACTTGAGGCCGCACGGCAAACCCAATCCTGCAACCAACGGGAACGCGATGATTCAAAGCATACAGCGCTTTTTAGAACTAGAGTCCGCGGGTGGATTACTGCTGATCGCCGCGGCGATACTGGCGTTGATTTTCAACAATAGCGGCTTGAGTAGTGCCTATGATTGGGTGCTAAGTCTTCATGGCGGTCTTAATATCGGGGCGATTCGCGTCGAAAAACCACTGTTGCTTTGGGTCAACGATTGGTGAATGGCTATATTTTTTTTCCTGGTCGGGCTAGCAATCAAACGCAAGATTGTTCAGGGTGAACTCTCGTCGATCGCGAATATCGTCTTGCCCGCCGCAGCCGCTATAGGCGGCATGGCGGCACCGTCGCTTATCTACGCCTTTATCAATCAATCTGATGCCGTTGCCCTGCGCGGTTGGGCCATTCCAGCCGCCGCCGACATCGCTTTCGCGCTCGGAATATTACTGCTGCTGGGCAGCCGTGTGCCAACATCGCTGAAGATTTTTTTGACCGCCGTTGCCATCATC
>JBDSJK010000043.1:0-6956 GCA_039917535.1 Burkholderiales bacterium | reverse complement strand
CTGAAGCGGCCGATCTGGGTGGCATCGCACGGCAGACGCGGCGCGTAGTAGTCCCTGCCGCCGAAGAACTGCCACTGGACGTTCTCGGCCCAGCGTTCGACGAGTTCTTCGTCACTGAGCCAGTCCGTGCCACCGCCGCATCGATCGCAGACCACGGCAAGCGCGAGGCCAGCACCGCCAGCGGGTGTCGTAGATCAATCATTGCATCAAGCCGCGCACGGAAAAAATCGGGGGTCGCCCTGCCTCAAATCCCTCAGAAATTGCTTCTCCAAATAACGTTCCTCGGGAGATTCGGTGCCCCTGCCTTCAGCAAAAAACCTAGTATCTACGCGGGCTCCAGCCGTTTTGTAGGTTCGACTACCCATGCTCCTACCTGGCATCAAAATCAACACCAGCCCAACCGATTACTACCCCATTGAGCAAGTCCGACTCCTCCGATTCAATGGGGGGCGCTGGGAGATGTTTGGCGAGGTCATTGGCCGTTGAATAGGTGGCGTTTTCAAGTCCAGCCGCGAAAACGCGCGCACAATATTAACTCAATGCCACTGACTAGCAAATGGCGGCTTTCTGCATTCAAAGGCGTCGCGCGTGAGTCGCAAGTTGGCAGATTTAGCTAAAACGCAAGTGCCTTCATAACAGCCGTACAAAATAACAGCCGTACAAAAACGCTTCGCATCAGGGAGTTTGGGCTGTAACCGTGAGAACTATTCGTTACTTGCGTGCACAGGCGACGAGCGATCACGGCGAGGCATACGGCCGTGCATCAATTAGATGAACGCTGTCGCAATTGAATAACCAATAATTGGTCGGGGTGAGAGGATTCGAACCTCCGACTCCTGCGTCCCGAACGCAGTACTCTACCAGGCTGAGCTACACCCCGAATGGATATCCGCCCGCCTTAACAAGCGCAGGCCCGAGCTCGAAATCGTCTCTAATGATCCCGAGCTACAGCAAAGTCACATAATTTTAGCAAACATTCCGTGTAATTAGAATTCGGCAACACCCTTAACGCGTTTTTTGCCAACGTTGCCTCGGCTTGAGCGCGAGTTGCGGCATAGGCCAGGGCGCCGCTTTTATTGACAATGCGCACGATCTCTATGAGCTTGTCGCGACCACCTTGACGAATTGCTTCTTGCACAACCGCTCGATCCGCACCGCTCGTCACTCGCATCGCCTGAATCAACGGCAACGTGACTTTTCCTTCCGCCAGGTCATCACCGACATTTTTACCAGTTTCCTGACTATCGCCGGAGTAATCCAATATGTCATCCACCAACTGGAAAGCCAATCCTAAATGCAGACCGTATTCCGCCAACGCCTGCTCCTGTGCGGCGGACCCGCGAGCAAGCAGCGCGCCGAGGCGTGCCGCGGCCTGGAACAATTCCGCTGTCTTGCAGCGTATCACTATGAAGTAGCGCGCTTCGTCAGTGTCCGGATCATGGGCGTTCAGTAATTGCAACACCTCACCTTCGGCAATGGCGTTCGTGGTATCGGCTAATATTTGCATCACGCGCATGTCGTTCACGCCTACCATCATCTGAAATGCACGCGAATAAAGGAAATCCCCCACCAGCACACTGGCGGCATTGCCAAACAAGGCATTGGCCGTTTCTTTGCCGCGTCGCAAATCCGATTCGTCGACCACGTCGTCGTGCAATAAAGTCGCAGTGTGGATGAACTCAACAATCGCCGCCACCCGATGCTGGACCGGGCCACAATAGCCTAACGCGCCCGCGGCGAGCAGCACCAACGCGGGCCGCATGCGCTTACCACCGGCCCCAATGATATATTCCGCAACTTGCCGGATCAGCACCACGTCGGAATGTAAGTTTTGCCGGATAACGTCGTCGACCCGCTTCATATCCGGTGCCAGTAATTGCTTTATAGCGTCAGTAACGAGCATTACATCAGGAGCTTGAGTAGGTTTACGACGGAGCGGGTTTGCTGACGTCAAGAATCACAAGTGCAGACCGCGAGTTTATAGACTTAGCGTGACTTTGACTAGGCTGCCCAGATTCAGTACAATGCCTGATTTCCCAATTCAGTTAAGCACTTTCCGGGGTTTATTATGTATGCAGTAATCAAAACTGGCGGCAAGCAATATCGCGTTGTGGCTGGCGATAAGATCAAAGTCGAAACGCTGCCCGCCGACGTGGGTGCGTCGATCACCCTGTCCGACGTATTGATGGTGTCCGCAAACGACCAAGTCATGGTCGGTACGCCGATGCTGAGCGGTGCGACGGTCAGCGCGACGGTTGTTTCTACGGGCCGTGGCGACAAGGTGCGAATTTTCAAGATGCGTCGTCGTAAGCATTACCAACAGCACCAAGGCCATCGCCAGAATTTTTCGGAACTTTTTATCAACTCCATTAGCGATGGCGCGGGTAATACCGTGGCTGCCCAAGCGCAGCCGGTGATTAAAACCAAAGCGGACGATTTGACGCTGGTAGAGGGTATCGGCCCGAAAATCGCGACAGTGTTGGCTAATAATGGCATCACGACCTTCGCGCAATTGGCTAAAACTGATCCGGCGGCGATCGAAGAAATGCTCAAGCAATCCGGTGGTCGTTTCAATATGGCGCGGCCGAAAACCTGGCCGCAACAGGCGCAGCTTGCGGCGGCCGGCGACTTTGACGCGCTGAAAAAGCTGCAGGATGAACTGCACGGTGGCATCAAGAAATAATTAGGAGAATCCAGACCATGGCACATAAAAAAGCAGGAGGAAGTTCACGCAACGGGCGCGATTCGGAATCGAAACGTCTGGGCGTCAAAGTTTACGGTGGCGAGACCATCCCCGCCGGTAGCATCATCGTGCGCCAGCGGGGCACGGAGTTTCATCCCGGTGATAACGTTGGCATCGGCAAAGACCATACCTTGTTTGCCAAGGTTGACGGCAAGGTCGAATTCCACGTTAAGGGTGCAGCAAAACGCCGTGTGGTAAGCGTCGCCGCGCTGTAGTTTTTTTCGCGTTGAACCCACAAGGCCCTGTCTAGCGACGGGGCTTTTGTTTTATGAAATTCATAGACGAAGCAAAAATCGAAGTGTTGGCCGGTAACGGCGGCAATGGTTCCGGCCATTTCCGGCGGGAGAAGTTCGTGCCGCGCGGCGGGCCCGACGGCGGTGACGGCGGACGCGGCGGCAGCATATACGCAACCGCCGACCGCAATATCAACACGTTGATCGACTATCGTTACGCGCGCATACACCGGGCCCAGCACGGTGAGAACGGTCGCGGCGCCGATTGCTACGGAAAATCCGGTGACAACATCGAATTGCGTATGCCCGTCGGTACGGTCATTTCCCATTTGGAATCCGGTGAGTTGATTGCCGATCTTGCCAAACACGGCGAGCGTGCCCTGATTGCCAAAGGGGGGCAGGGCGGCTTGGGTAACATTCATTTCAAATCTAGCACCAACCGCGCGCCGCGCCAGTTCACGCCGGGCGAGCCGGGTGAGCAAAAAGAACTCAAGCTCGAACTTAAGGTATTGGCCGATGTCGGCCTGCTAGGCATGCCCAATGCAGGTAAGTCTACGTTCATTCGCGCTGTATCCGCCGCGCGTCCCAAAGTCGCTGAGTATCCCTTCACGACCTTGCATCCTAACCTTGGCGTGGTTCGCGTTGACGAGAATCGCAGCTTTGTCATTGCAGATATCCCGGGCTTGATCGAAGGCGCTGCGGAAGGTGCGGGCCTCGGCCACCAGTTCCTGCGCCACTTGGCGCGCACTCGCCTGCTGTTGCATATCGTGGACATGGCGCCGATGAATGACAGCGTCGATCCCTGCGCCGACGGCCAGGCCATCATTCAGGAATTAAAAAAATACGATGCTTCGTTGTACGAAAAACCGCGCTGGTTGGTATTGAATAAGATCGACATGTTGGACGATAAAACAGCAACGGTCCAAACCAAGAAAATCCAAAAAGCGTTGGGCTATAAAGTTCACTGCTATGCAATTTCCGCCTTGACGGGCGCGGGCTGTAAAGCGCTGACCTATGCCATCATGGCGCATCTCGACGCAACGAAAGTGGAACTTTCCGATACTGTGCATGCGGATATAACGGAGCACTGATGGCGTCCGTTGTGCAAGGGGCGCGCTGCCTCGTGATCAAAATCGGTAGCAGCCTGCTAACCAATAACGGCGCCGGTCTTGATCGTGAGGCCATTGCAGGCTGGGTCGCGCAAATCGCCGCGCTCAAGCGCCAAGACAAACAAATTTTGCTCGTTTCCAGCGGCGCCATTGCCGAGGGTTTGCAGCGCCTAGGCTGGAAGCGACGGCCCCATGCTCTCCACGAATTACAGGCCGCCGCCGCCGTCGGCCAGATGGGTCTGGTGCAAGTCTATGAATCGTGTTTCCGCGAGCATGGCTTGGCGACCGCGCAGATCTTGCTGACCCACGACGATTTAGCCGAACGTAAACGCTATCTCAACGCCCGCTCGACTTTGCGTACACTGCTCGCGCTCAACGTCATTCCCGTGATCAACGAAAACGACACCGTCGCCACGGACGAGATCAAATTCGGCGACAACGACACGCTAGGCGCACTCGTGACGAATTTGGTCGAAGCCGACGCACTGATCATCTTGACCGATCAAGCGGGCTTGTACACCGCCGATCCGCGCAAAGATGCGACGGCGACCTTAGTGCAAGAAGCGGCAGCGGGCGCACCGGAAATAGAACAAATGGCCGGTGGCGCGGGTAGCCACATCGCTAGCGGCGGCATGTTAACCAAGGTCATCGCCGCTAAACGCGCCGCGCGCAGCGGTGCCCATACGGTCATCGTATCTGGCCGCGAACCCAACGTGCTGTTGCGCCTCGCAGAAGGCGAGGCAGTAGGCACGACGTTGCTGGCGGATACGCCGACCCTTGCGGCGCGCAAACAATGGTTAGCGGATCATTTGCAAATACGCGGTAAAGTTACGCTCGATCCTGGCGCGGTCAAAGCGCTGTTGCAGGAAGGAAAAAGTTTGTTGCCCATCGGTGTGACAGAACTCAGCGGGAGTTTTGAGCGCGGTGCGGTGGTCGCGTTGCTCGATGGGGCGGGCCGTGAGATAGCACGCGGACTCATCAACTACAGCGCGGATGAAACCCGCAAAATTTTACGCAAACCGAGTAGCGAGATTGAAACAATTTTGGGTTATGTCGATGAGTTTGAACTTATCCATCGCGACAACTTAGTTTTGTTGTAATTCCATTCTCAAATCAAAAAATTACTTTGTCGGCTTGCTCTGCCGTGCAATTGCACTGTCTGCGGCTCGCCTTCGCGTCCTTTTTTGATTTGGAAATAGAATAATATCGGCTGCACTCGTGACTGCAGTTGCTTATAAGCGGTTCGGCTTATCCCCGACCTTATCTTCCCGCCCCACAAGCAAGCGCCGAATATTTTCCTTGTGTCGCCACAACACCAGCAGCGCGACAATCAAAATCACTAACGTCACCTGATCGCCACCGCGAAAATAGTAACTGATCAACGGCGTTGTGGTTGTCGCAATGAGCGCCGCGATTGACGAGATGCGCATTAGTGCAAATAACGCCACCCAAATCAGCGCAGCCAGGCACCCGATGCGCCAATCCAATGCCAACAATACACCGAGCGCCGTCGCAACACCCTTACCACCCTTAAACTGATAGAACGCGGGAAATAGATGTCCGAGGAAAACGGATAATCCGGCAAGCGCGGCGGCGGCATTGCCAAGGCCCAATACTGGCGCGGCTCTCACGGCAATCACCACGGCGAGCCAACCTTTCAGTGTATCGAAAATCAACGTCAACGCGGCGGCAAGTTTATTACCGGTGCGCAGCACATTGGTCGCGCCGGGATTGTTCGATCCATAGGTGCGCGGGTCCGGCAAACCAAACACACGACTCACAATTACAGCGAAGGAAACCGACCCTAGCAGGTAGGCGAACAAAGCGACAAGTAAATAATTCATTGAGATAGTATATCAACGCAAACGATCGGCGGGTTTATGCATGTGTCGCGAGCAAATAGACTTGTCCGGTTTTGTAGCAATTGAATTGTCCAGTTTAGTTCCTGCCTGTGCACAGTGAAGCAGACATTACGCCGCGCGCTTGAGGTTGGATTTTGCCGCCCCTTACGCGGCGTTATAGCGTGCCAGACAGCGCGGGCCGTGGAAGAGGTTGAGCGTGCCATCCTCATAGCGATGCACCCTGGCATTGGGTTAATCGTACTTTCCATGCAAGGGGTCATGGTTTAGAAGCGGTTATAAATCAGCAGGTTGCAAGCGCCATTAAAAATATTGCGCGACATATCAACCACTTAGCGACCCTTCTGGTCTTTTCGCCTTTTTAATCCCATCACACGTGATTCGGCGGTAGCTGCAGCCCATCACGCCGCCCGCAACAACTGATCGCGATACGGCTCAAACGGGCACGTAAACGTCCCCGGGAAATTGATGTGCCCCGTATGCGCCGGGCTGATGCGTGCCAACCCATCGTCCGGGATGATTTTCTTTTCTTTCGTCCAACCATCTAACATGGTTTGCATATGATGGGTATTCCACGCCATGACCAGATTAGTCAACAGGGCATGGGATCCCGAGATCACCGCCATCTCCTCTTTACGACGGCCACGTTTCGGCGCCAACTTACCGGCTAAGATCGCGCGCTGTAACGCATGCATGCGCTCACCGCGGTCGAGAATCTTCAAGATTGCACGGCGGAAGGCTTCGTTGGTAAAGTAGTCGCACAAGAACAGCGTGCGCAACAATCGGCCCAACGCATCGCCGGCATCGAAGATTGCATCGCCACGGGCGGCACTGCCAAAACGTTCCAGCGCCAGAGACACACGGATCTGTCCACTTTGAATCGACGCAATCAAACGCAGCAATCCGTCATAACCACGGCGGATTTTCTTTAACGAGGTTTCCGAGGTTACCGCGCTGCGCAAGCTTTCCGGGAACGCAAAGCCGCTGGGCACGTACAGCTTACGATCCTTCA
>JBDSJK010000042.1:0-2582 GCA_039917535.1 Burkholderiales bacterium | reverse complement strand
TTCCTGAACGTGATCATCTCATGCGTCCTGGTGAACTCAGCGGCAGTGAGATAAGTTCAACGTTGGGCTTCATGCTTTAAGCCCATACGCGCTAATATTTTACCCCAGCGGGCGCGATATTGTGCGCCCGCTGAATTCTGTAGTTATGGCACAAATAAGGGAATCCATGCTTTTATGCGAGTCGATTAGTCCTTGGATCACTCCAATAGTCAGTGGGGCTTTTTTACTATCTGGAGTTTGGCTTGGTAGCTATCTTAATCAGCGGAACACGTTTGTGTTGAGCCAACGTCAAAAACGAAACGAACTGCGGATTAGAATTTACGCAAAACTCATGGGGCTAAAATTGCCCTTGGTTCAATCTATTCAGACGAATTGTGAAGCAAAAATTCTATGCGAATACTATGAAACTAGATCTAGGATTACGAATAGTTCAAGCGATCTTGATGAGGCGAAGCTTCAAAATGAACGCGGTTTAGGATTGATACCGCGAATAGCCGATTTTCGACGAGAAGTATCGAAAACAGTAGGCGATATCCAGGTTGCTTTCAATACAACGCCAGAAATGGATTCAGCGATTGAAAACTTTTTCGTGCCTCTTCGATTGAAGTCCCAGAAACAGTAACAACAATGAAAACCATTTCAGACATAGAGAAATGGAAAGAAACCAATATCAAACAACTCGCTAGTTTACTAAAGTCGGAATATAGCGATAACTTCAATAGTTTGTTGGGGTCTCTTCTTGTGCAACTTCATTCAGAAGACAAGAGGCGGGTACGTTGTTGGTATCCATACTGGCGCGATTGCTAATTCACCGCGTGGGCAAACGATAACGCTGTTTGCCCACCCTACGATTATTTCCCCAAGAACCCCATGGATATTGGCTCTCAAGCCATACATCGCCACCAACCGTTGTGGATAACGCGGCTGGCCTGGTTTACGATTTCCAAGGCACAGCCTTCTCTGTGTTCACCCCATATTTCTTGATCGCTTCGCTTACTTTGCTCGCGGCAATTTTACCTTCGTCAGCCAAAGCTTTCAACGCCGCGATCACAACATGGCCGCGATTCACTTCGAAGAATTCGCGCAGGTTCGCACGCGTATCGCTGCGGCCAAAGCCGTCGGTGCCGAGGGTGACAAAGCGACGGGGAACGCAGCTGCGAATTTGGTCCGGGAAACTACGCATATAATCGGTGGCTGCAATCACAGGCCCGCTGCGGCTCTCCAGGCACTGTGCCACGAAAGGCAGGCGCGGCGCGGCCTCCGGATGCATGCGGTTCCAGCGCTCGCAAGCCATGCCGTCACGGCCCAGTTCCGTGAAACTGGTTGCGCTCCACACGTCGCTGGCGATGCCGAAATCCTTCGCCAGCAATTCCGCTGCGGCGATCACTTCGCGCAGGATGGTGCCGCTGCCCATTAACTGAACGCGCTCGGATTTTTTACCTGCTTCAACTTGCTGCAAGAGGTACATGCCTCTGCGGATGCCCTCCTCCGCGCCCTTTGGCATGTCGGGATGTCTGTAATTTTCGTTCATCATGGTGACGTAGTAAAAAACATTTTCGCCGTTTTCGTACATGCGGCGCATGCCGTCTTGAATGATGACCACGACTTCGTAACTGAAGGCCGGATCGTAGGATACGCAACTGGGCACGGTGCTGGCGAGAACGTGGCTGTGGCCGTCTTCGTGCTGCAGGCCTTCACCGGAGAGGGTGGTTCGACCCGCGGTGGCGCCCAACAAAAAGCCCCGCGCACCGGCATCCGCCGCCGCCCAGATGAGGTCACCGACGCGCTGAAAACCAAACATGGAATAGAAAATGTAAAACGGCAACATCGGCACGCCGTGGGCGTGGTAGCTGATCCCCGCCGCCAGCCAGGAAGAAATCGCGCCCGCCTCGGTAATGCCGTCTTCGATAATCTGGCCGTCTTTGGTCTCTTTGTAATAGAGCAATTCGTCTTTGTCTTCCGGCTCGTAAAGCTGACCGACCGAGGAATAAATTGCCACTTGGCGGAACAACGATTGCATGCCAAAGGTGCGCGCTTCGTCGGCAACGATGGGCACGATGTGTTTGCCGAGTTCTTTATCACGCAACAGTTGCGACAGCATTTGCACGAACACCATGGTCGTCGATTGTTCGCGATCGCCGGTGCCGTTGAGATATTTCGCAAAGCTCGATAATTCAGGAATAGGCAATTTAAACTTCGCTGTGTTGCGGCTCGGCATCGCGCCACCGAGCGCGTTGCGGCGCTGGTGCAGATATTTCATTTCCGGGCTGTCGTCCCCGGGTTTGTGGAAACGCAATTGCGTCACATCCGTATCGGACAGCGGCAGCGAGAAACGATCGCGGAACGCCAGCAGCGCTTCATCGTCGAGCTTCTTTTGCTGGTGGGTGGTCATTTTGCCCTGGCCCCACTGGCCCATGCCGTAGCCCTTTTTGGTTTGCGCGAGGATGACGGTGGGTTGGCCGGTATGAGCAACCGCCGCGTGGTAGGCAGCATAAATCTTCACCGAATCGTGGCCGCCACGTTTGAGGCGATCAATATCTTCGTCCGACATGTGGGCGACAATGGCCTGCAGCTCGGGATAT
>JBDSJK010000041.1:0-16329 GCA_039917535.1 Burkholderiales bacterium | reverse complement strand
GTAATAACCGAAGCGTCGTCACGCTGTTCGCATCAAAGTTCGCTTTATGCGACTGCGTGACGACGCTTCGCACGCTGTCAGATTTTAGGCGTTTCATACACTCCTGCCCATTGTGCTAGCCATTCCCCGATCAACATCCAACAGCCTCCGCAGCCTTTCGCGTGTAACGTAATATATACGACATCAACTGTCGTATAACTGTGGAACACTTTGGTATAATCATTTCAACAAAAAATTATCTAATTGTTGTAAAACTATTTATCCATACAAATACGACAAGTCGAGCAAAAAATTACGACACCAAAACAATCAATAGAAATACTCAATCAAGACCGAGTGGGCATGATAGACCCAGTTTAATCCACGCCGAATTGTGCGTTCAAGTTCAACTTGACGCAATACCGGCGGACCGTTCAGCCCATAGTTGATGCCGCCACGAGCCGTGACCCACTTGCCTCATGGCGTAGTATGCCTGGAACGCCGCCTCATGATTGCCTCTCAGCCTAGCATCGTGTGATTTTCTGATGTTGATTGGCCTAGCCCGCGTAGGGTGGGATGCCAATCCCACCACGATTATTTGTCGCCCGGCACGGTGGATAAATTCTTGGTACCCACGCATAATTTGGGTTCACCCATATCGGTGGGATTGGCATCCCACCTTACGCGGGACTTGGAACGTCCGCTCGATGGAGGGGTTAGACCACGCCGCCATGATGCTCTGGTAGCCTCGCCAAGAACGACGATATCTCGGCGTTAACAACCGCAGGATGTGTGAGCGGGCCGAGATGGCCGAGGCCTGGCAGGGCCACAACCTCCGCTTGTGGAAGCAACGCCTGGAGGCGGGTGACTACGCTGACTGCCGCGAGCGTCGAACTTGACCCTGCCAACAAGAGCACGGGCAAACGAAGCTCCTGTATTTCTTCCTCGGAGAACGGATAGCCCAAAGATTCTCGCCATTTCTTTGCGTTGGCCTTGGCGCCCTGAATCAGCGAAGGTCGGCGGTGTTCCGGAAGGGATGCCCAAGTTCCGGCGCCCACCCAATAGTCAATGAAGCCTTGGGTCGCAGCTTCGTCGTTGCCTAAGCCGAGTTGTTCAATGAGGCTCTGACGAACGGCTTCAATTTCTTTGGTTCCTGCGCCATCTGGATCAACTGTGGCAAGTAGTCCCCACAGGGCCGGCTCATACAAAACAAGGGCCTGGACCGACTGCCTCTTCGCTAGGGCAATCCTGACGCCAACGGCGCCGCCGTACGAGTGCCCCACCAAAGTAAAAGGTGCGCGTTCATCTAGCAGAGGGTTGAGTAGTTCCAACTCGTCGTCGATGGTGCAGTCGCGCCCGCTTGTCCATGGAGGACTCTTTCCTTCCCCGTACAGGTCGACAGCCAAGACTCGATACTTGTCACACAGTTGGTCCATCAACGGGAGCCACTGCGCACTTGATGCGGCACTTGAATGCAGGCACACCACGTTAGGACCATTGCCTGCTTCGCGGAAGAATGGGGCAGAGTAGGGCATAGAGTGATCGTGGGGTCTAACGTCCAAGCTCACCGGCGCGGCGCATTTTGCCGCGTCCGGTGTAGCGCATGGTTAGCTACCGATGCGCACAAGGGTCCTAACCTGGAGTGTAGCCAACTGCTCAAGCAGCTGTGGTAGCAGCGGACGCAAGTCCTCGATCTTATTTGTTCGCGACACCAGCACGGCGACCGCAAGCGGCAAGGCAATGAGATTTTGTTGAAACTGGAGATTCTGGTCAGCGGTAACAAAACGTCGAACTGGTCAGCGGCACGGCTGAGCAACTCGCCGTTCTCGATGCTCGACCAACCCATTTCGGCAACGGTCTTGACGAAGTGACCGGAAAACTCTCCGCGCAACCGACGCGGAAGCGACTCATCAAGCAGGATGCGCATCGGCAGCCAACGCTTCGCGCGCAAGCTCTAGCGCCGCAACTGCCTGCTCTCGGGATACGGACGGAAAGTCCTCAAGAAACTGGTCAAGGGAGTCGCCTGATTCGAGGTAATCGAAAAGGTTTTTTACCGGCACGCGGGTACGAAAGAACACCGGAACCCCGCCCTGGATACGCGGATTGGTGTGAATTATGGGATCGCTCATGGTAGCAGCCTCCAAAACAACGTTAGGCAATGATACCCGATGAATATTATTTCGGTAGCTAACGAGGCTGTAGGAAAACCCAATTCTGAACACCCAGTTCAGCTTCGGCAGGATTTTTTTCGAATGGAATTTCAACTTTCATTTTTATGTCTCGCTTTAAAAGCAGAGATGTTTCTCATCGCGTAATCCGAACGCAAGCGACTTAGCCGCGCCGTAAGGCTGCAATTGCGCTCGGTTTCATCGCTTATTGCGCATACCCATGGTGCGCTAGCTTTTCAATATTATGCATCATGCAGTACAACTTCCCCTGTCCATCGACCTTGGCTTTTCCACGCAGCGTAAAGCGGTGCAAGCGCTTGTTGCCGCGCAGATTACCAAACACCGGTTCTACCGTTGCGAAGCGGCGCGTAATCATCTCTCGGCCCGCATCAGAATCGATTTTCACCTTCATCCGGTCGATGTGATTTTCCGCGATGTCTCGTTTACCCTGGAAGAAAGAAACCTGCCGTGTTTGAGTCTTTTCGGGTGTGCGCAAACATTCCCGGCGTCGCTTGCACGCTACGCAATCTTGTTTGGCTCCGCCAAATTTCATCGCCGCATAACCATTGATGGTGCAACTCGATCCATTGCTGTAGAGCCGCTTGCCCGCTGGACAAACGCAATGGGAGTGATCATCCGCCAAGCGGAAATCCGCGGGTTTAAAACAATTGGATTTCTTTGTTTGTTTCGCTTTGTTCCACAGTGGATCAGGCTTAGCGGCATGCACGTATTGATCGGCATAGCGTTCATCACGCTTGCGGTAGCCGTTATCGGGGATGTAGGCATTGATTTGCCGCTCGGCCAGCGCTTTGAGGTTGGCTTGAGAATGATATCCAGCATCGGCGGTGATCACGGTGCCGCCGTTGCATAGTGTCGCAGTGGCGTTGATTACCGGCAGCAATAATTCTTGCTCGGAGCCGGTCCCATGTGCCTGCGCATCGACAATAATTTGTGCTTTCTCATCGACTGCAGCAACGCCGGTATAACCTTGAATCACGCCTTTGCTGGTGGCCATTTTGGCTGATTCGTTGTCGGTGCGATTGGATAGGCGAATGCTGCCTTTGCTTCCCTTGCGATCTTCTGGGTTCTGCTTGAGCCAGTCGCGCAGCTGCTGCGCTTCTTTTTGCAGGCGTTCGAGTTGCCGGGCTTCGCGCTTTGTTATCGCATCGTCTGTCGGTGCGCCGTCTGCGCTTTGATGCTTCTCCAGCATCTGCTTGGCAGCCAGCTCCATCTTGCCGACTTGGCGTTGGTAATCGGCGCGCGTGCCTGATTTGGCTTTGCTGGCATGGGCGGGCAATTTGACGCCATCAATGGCGAACATCTCGCGCCCGATTAAGCCTTGGCGGTCGCAAATCAGCAGGATTTGCGCAAATAGCTTGGCGACTGTATCGCCCAGGGTGGAGACAAAATCCGCCAGTGTGGTGAAGTGGGGCTGGCTGTCGCCTGAGACGGCGATAAACAGGACGTTTTCACGGCACGCGGCTTCTATCTTGCGCCTGCTGATGATGCCGCGACTGTAGGCCAACAAGATGATCTTGATGAGTACTGCCGGGTCAAACGCCGGCGCGCCGTCGTCATCATTTTTATAGCGCGCATGGAAGGCAGAGAGGTCGAGCTCATGGTCGACTAAATGACATAGTGCGTACTCAAAACTGCCTGGTAGAACTTGCCGGTCGAAGTCCACTGGCAGAAGTTTTAAGCCTTTGTGTATCGGTTTGAATCGCGCCATGTCGCATCCGCTTTCGGTTTATTTCGTGGTGAAATTATGGCAGATTGGGCGATGCGTTTTTAAGCTGATTTAAGTTTTTCTACAGCCTCAACGTTTGACATGAGCGGCGGCTGGAGGCAAGCGAAGCTTGCAGGAAGCCGTCCGCTCGATGGAGTGGTTATGCGTCACTTTCGCCGCGGCTTCGGCTGAACAGCAGAAGATGCATAAGCGCGAAGAGACGGTGAAATAGGTAGTCGCAGTGCTCAGGCTGAGAGAGCGAGACCTTGTCCGTTTCGAAGTGGCGAATGTGGAACGCATTTCCGGCTTCCGTAAGGGCGCGCGCTTCGGACTCAAGTAGTGCGCGAAACGTTGGCTCGGGTGCGGCCTTATCCAAGAGTTTGGCGACAGACATTCGCTTGTTGCCCTCGACTTCGATGGACTTGAGGCGTTCCCAGGCGTCCCATAATTTCTCAGTCGCTTCAGCACGGGCCTTCGGCGCTGGATCCTTGAACTTGGAAGTTGCGTCCTTAAGCAGCCCGTCCAGCGTATGGTCCCCGCTGGGCGGGAGTGTCCCCATTGCTTCGAACAGAACAGGTGGTACGACCCGAGATTCCGTCAGTCTTCTGATGTCGCGCACAACAGGCTCAAGAAGTTTGGATGCAAACGCGTCCACGTGACCCGGAAGATCGCGGCCGGTGTAGAAGAACTTGTGTACGAAATCTGTGAAGCGGACTGTATTGACGCTGATGGCTCGACAGAGGGCAATTTGCATTGCCACACGGGCCTGCCGTTCGACTGGCCATTCAAGTACGCCGGAGCCGACGAACGAGCCCCCCGTTCCGTTCGCTCTGCCGAGCCACGACTGGAAGTCAGGCGTAGGCAGAACGGCTGCCAAGAATCCGGCGAGAGGCTCTTCGTCCAATTGACTAACAAAGCGTGCCAAGACGCCTTCGCACGATTGAAAGGACGATGCGCGGAAGTCGTCGATGGACTCGGTGAGGTCTTGAAGTGATGGCGACAGCAACGAAGGAAATTCAGTCATAAGCATGGGTATGGTTGTGACGCATAACGTAATATATACGACATCCAATGTCGTATAACCAAAACAAAATGTCGTATAAACACTTGTATACTGATTATCTAATTGTTTGAAAGCCACTAATTTAAAAAATACGACAAGGCGTGCGAAAAATTACGAAACCAAAATAATCAATAGATATGCCCAATCAAGATGGCGTGAGTGAGATAAGCCCAGTTTAATCCACGACGAGTTGCGCTTACAAGTTAATTTGGCGCAACCCCGAGGTAGCATCCAGCCCATAGTTGATGCTGCCACGAACGACACCCTGCTTGCCTCGTGGCAGGGGATGCCCGGAACGCCGCATCCCAATGGCCTCTCAGCCTTATATCGTATGATCTCATGATGTTCGCTGACCTAGCTCTGAGCTTGCACCACGCTTCGGCTGTTATCATTACATCCTCAAAAATCGAAACCTAAAGTCATGCGCAAAAAACTAGTTGCCGGTAACTGGAAAATGAACGGCAGCATTGATCAAAACGAGGCGTTGCTGAATGCGCTGGTCGCGGGCTCTGCCACTCTCAACGGCGTCGACGTGGCGGTTTGTGTGCCGTTTCCTTATCTGTTTCAAACGACAATGCTGCTTGAAACCTCGGGCCTTGCCTGGGGGGCGCAGAACCTCAGCGAGCACGCCAGCGGCGCTTACACGGGCGAAGTGTCGGCGGCGATGTTGAAGGAATTTTCCTGTAAATATGTGCTGGTGGGGCATTCGGAGCGGCGCACGCTGTATGGGGAAGATGACGTGACGGTGGCGCGCAAATATGCCGCGGCTCAGGCTAGCGGCCTGGTGCCGATTCTTTGCGTGGGCGAAACCTTGGCGGAGCGCGACGCGAATGCGACGGAAAGCGTGGTGGGGCGTCAACTGGACAAAGTCATCGAGATGACAGGCATCGTCACGCTGGCAAATTGCGTCGTCGCCTACGAACCCGTTTGGGCAATTGGCACCGGAAAAACCGCTACGGCAGAGCAAGCGCAGGCGGTACACCAGTTTATTCGAGGGCGAATCGCGGCGCGGGATGCGGGCCTGGCCGCCAAGCTGCTGATACTCTATGGGGGTAGCGTAAAAGCGTCAAATGCGGCACAATTACTGGCTATGCCGGACATAGACGGTGGCCTGATCGGCGGCGCCTCATTGGTTGCCGACGACTTTTTGGCCATTTGCCATGCGGGTATACGCGCTGTGTAACGGTACGTCATACGAAATTACTTGAGTAAACAATGGAAACTGCAATTTGGATTATCCACACCCTCGCAGCCCTTAGTGTGATCGGCTTGGTGCTGATTCAGCACGGCAAAGGCGCGGACATGGGCGCGGCATTTGGCAGCGGCTCGGCCGGTAGCCTGTTCGGCTCGACGGGTGCGTCTAACTTTCTCAGCAAAGCGACCGGCGTCTTGGCCGCCACTTTCTTTCTTAGCAGCCTCGGGCTGACCTATTTTTCCGGCCATACGCGTGTAGGCGGCGTGATGCAAGCAGTCCCCGCGGCGACCCAACCGGCAGCGACGACGAAAAAAGAGGCGGCAATTCCCGCGCCCGCAACTACTAGCAGCCCTATAACGACTGTTGCGCCAGGTCCGGTGACGACGCCGGCGCCTACACCGGCGCCCGCGCAACCCGCTGCAGATTCAAAAGCAAAGGACATACCAAAGTAAGTTAATTGTTACCCAGCCGACGTGGTGAAATTGGTAGACACGCTGTCTTGAGGGGGCAGTGGCGAAAGCCGTATCAGTTCGAGTCTGATCGCCGGCACCAACAAATCTTAACTGTAATAGCCCGACCCTGAGTTCGCTCGGACGCGATATGGGCACCAAAACATGCTAGAAAACTATTTCCCGATTTTGATTTTTATTTGTGTAGGGCTGGCGATCGGCGTGGTGCCCATGTCGCTGGGTTGGCTCATTAGCCTGCGTCTGGGCACCCATCGCCCCGATGCCGCGAAGCTTTCTCCCTACGAATGTGGCTTCGAGGCGTTTGAAGATGCGCGCATGAAGTTCGACGTTCGCTACTATCTCATCGCTATTCTGTTTATTTTGTTTGATCTCGAAATCGCCTTCCTGTTTCCCTGGGCCGTAGTGTTGAAAGAAATCGGCTTGTTCGGCTTCATCGCCATGATGATTTTTCTCGCCGTTCTGGTGGTGGGATTCATTTACGAATGGAAAAAGGGAGCGCTCGATTGGGAGTAGCGAAAACTTTGTATTACTCGCCCAAAATTGGTTGCGAGGCGTTTTACAATGGCCACATATTTATCTGTCTGCTCCACTTGAACTTTTCGCGCCTCGCCTTGACGAATAATATAAAGTCTCTAGGAGTAAGCCATGTCATTTGAAGGCGTCACTGAAAAAGGCTTTGTCACCACCAAGCTCGATACCTTGATCAACTGGACGCGCACCGGTTCGCTATGGCCAATGACCTTCGGCTTGGCCTGTTGCGCGGTGGAGATGATGCACGCTGGCGCATCGCGTTATGATTTGGATCGCTTCGGCGTGGTGTTCCGCCCCAGCCCGCGCCAGTCGGACGTGATGATCGTCGCCGGCACGCTGTGCAATAAAATGGCGCCGGCGCTGCGCAAAGTGTACGACCAAATGCCCGAACCGCGCTGGGTGATTTCCATGGGTTCCTGCGCCAACGGCGGCGGCTATTATCATTATTCTTACTCGGTGGTGCGCGGTTGTGACCGTATCGTGCCCGTGGATATTTACGTGCCCGGTTGTCCGCCCACCGCTGAAGCGCTGCTGTACGGCATCATCCAATTGCAAAACAAAATCAAGCGTACCAACACTATCGCCCGGGCTGCCTAGCGCCATGTCAACCGCGCTAGAGATGCTAGCAACAAGCCTCACCCAAAATTTGGATGACGATATTGTTTCGATGACCACTCAACTTGGCGAGATAAGCATCACGTTGAAAGCCGATGCATGGTTGTCGGCGGCGAAGTCGCTTCGCGATCATCCCGAGTTTAAATTTGATCAGCTCATCGATCTATGCGCCATGGACTATTCCGAACATCACGACGGCATATCGGATCAGCGCTACGCCGTGGTTTATCATTTGTTATCGCTGGTGCAGAATGTTCGGTTACGCGTTAAGGTGTTCGCCAGCGGCGACGATCTGCCCATGATTCCGTCGTTGATCGACATTTGGCCCGCGGCAAATTGGTACGAGCGCGAGGCATTTGACGTGATGGGCATTATTTTCACGGGCCATCCCGATCTGCGCCGCATCCTCACGGATTATGGCTTCATCGGCCACCCGTTCCGCAAAGATTTCCCGGTTTCCGGCAACGTCGAAATGCGTTACGACCCGGAGCAGCAGCGCGTAATTTATCAGCCTGTCACTATTGAACCGCGCGAAATCGTGCCGAGAGTGGTGCGCGAACCCAACTACGGTGGGATGAAGTAATGCCGGAAATTAGGAACTACACGATGAACTTTAGTTACGACATAACACTGCCCGCTGCGCGGGAAGTATTAGTCTTCACTGAAGTGCATCTGCGTCGCGGTTCTCGCGAAGGCCATCGTCCTTCATTTGCCGGAGGCATCTATGGCGGAAATTAGGAACTACACGATGAACTTTGGACCGCAACATCCGGCGGCCCACGGCGTGTTGCGTTTAGTTCTTGAACTTGACGGCGAAGTCATCGAACGCGCCGATCCCCATATCGGGCTCCTACATCGCGGCACGGAAAAACTCGCCGAGACGCGCACATTTATTCAGTCGCTGCCCTATATGGATCGCCTGGATTACGTCTCGATGATGTGCAACGAGCATGCCTACGTCTTGGCGATCGAAAAATTGGTCGGCGTCACGCCGCCGATTCGCGCGCAGTACATCCGCGTGATGTTCGACGAAATTACCCGTGTTCTAAATCATTTGTTGTGGCTAGGCGCTCACGCGCTGGACGTCGGCGCGATGACGGTGTTCCTCTACTGCTTCCGCGAACGTGAAGATTTGATGGATTGCTACGAGGCCGTCAGTGGCGCACGTTTGCACGCGGCCTACTATCGTCCGGGCGGTGTGTATCGCGATCTTCCTGCCCAGATGCCGAAGTACGAAGTTTCCCAAATAAAGAATGCGGATGAGATCAAGAAGCTCAACGTAAATCGCCAAGGTTCGCTGCTCGACTTCATCGAAGATTTCACGCGACGCTTTCCTACTTACGTCGATGAGTATGAAACCTTGCTTACCGACAATCGCATCTGGAAGCAACGCACCGTCGGCATAGGTGTGGTGTCGCCCGAGCGAGCCAAAGCGCTTGGCTTCACGGGGCCGATGTTGCGCGGTTCGGGCGTGGAATGGGATCTGCGCAAAAAGCAGCCCTATGAAGTTTACGACCAAATGGATTTCGACATTCCCATCGGCATGAACGGCGATTGCTACGATCGTTACTTGGTGCGCGTCGAGGAGATGCGGCAATCCAACGGCATTATTAAGCAGTGCATCGATTGGCTACGCAAAAATCCCGGGCCCGTGATGATCGATAATCACAAAGTCGCGCCGCCGCCACGGGTCGAGATGAAACAAAATATGGAAGAGCTCATCCATCATTTCAAGCTGTTCACGGAAGGTATGCATGTGCCGCCCGGCGAATGCTATGCCGCTGTGGAAGCGCCAAAAGGTGAGTTTGGGATTTACCTGGTTTCCGACGGGGGCAATAAACCCTATCGTTTGAAAATTCGTGCGCCGGGTTTTCCACATTTGGCGGCGTTGGATGAAATGTCTCGTGGCCACATGATCGCCGACGTGGTTGCCATTATCGGCACACAGGATATTGTCTTTGGTGAGATTGATCGCTGATGCTTTGCGCGGATTCACTCAAGAAAATTGACCATGCCGTCACGAAATATCCACCCGAGCAGAAACGCTCCGCGGTGATGGCGGCGCTGGCCGTCGCGCAAGACGAAACCGGCTGGCTGAGCGACGACGTGATGGCCTTCGTCGCGAGTTACCTGAACATGGCGCCGATTGCCGTGCGCGAAGTCGCGACGTTTTATTCCATGTACAACCTTGCGCCGACGGGAAAATTCAAGATCACCCTTTGCACCAATTTGCCGTGCGCGTTATCGGGTGCAAACGAAGCAGCGGATCACTTAAAGAAGAAGCTCGGCATCGATTTCAATCAAACCACGCAAGATGGGCAATTCACCCTGAAAGAGGGCGAGTGTTTTGGCGCCTGCGGCGATGCGCCCGTTTGCCTGGTCAACAATAAGCAGATGGTGAGTCATATGAGCAACGACAAACTCGACTCGCTATTAGCGGAGCTGAAATGAATATCGTCGGTATGATTCCGCAGAATTTTGATCGCGATAAAACCTGGCGTTTGCAGGATTACATTGCGCGCGGTGGCTACGCTGCGTTGAAAAAAATACTCAGCGAGAAAATCACGCCTGAGCAAGTAATCAATGAGCTAAAACTCTCGGCGCTGCGCGGCCGCGGTGGCGCGGGTTTTCCCACGGGACTCAAGTGGAGCTTCATGCCGAAGAATTACACCGGGCAAAAATATCTGGTGTGTAATTCCGATGAAGGCGAGCCGGGCACTTTCAAGGATCGCGACCTGCTGCGCTACAACCCGCACATCGTGATCGAAGGCATCGCGATTGCGGCCTATGCCATGGGTACCAGCGTGGGCTACAACTACATCCACGGCGAGATTTGGGAGGCGTTCGAGCGCTGCGAAGCCGCACTGGATGAGGCACGCGCGGCGGGCTATCTGGGTAAGAATATTCTCGGTTCGGAATTTAGTTTTGAGCTCTATAACCATCACGGCTACGGCGCCTATATTTGCGGTGAAGAAACCGCGTTGCTCGAATCCCTCGAAGGCAAAAAAGGTCTGCCACGTTTCAAGCCGCCGTTTCCGGCGAGCTTCGGCCTGTACGGTAAACCGACCACGATTAACAATACCGAAACCTTCGCCAGTGTGCCGTGGATTATCGTCAACGGCGGCCAGAAATTCCTCGAAATGGGCAAACCGAATAACGGCGGCAGCAAGATATTCTCCGTCACAGGTCATGTCGAGCGACCCGGCAATTACGAAGTGCCGCTGGGCACCCCGTTCGAGAAATTACTGGAAATGGCCGGTGGCATGCGCGGCGGCAAAAAGCTGAAGGCCGTGATCCCCGGCGGTTCCAGCATGCCGGTATTGCCCGCCGACATCATGATGGCAACGGATATGGATTACGACTCCATCGCCAAAGCGGGGTCCATGCTCGGTTCCGGTGCGGTGATTGTGATGGACCAAACCACCTGCATGGTGAAGGCGCTGGAGCGACTGTCTTATTTCTATTTCGAAGAATCCTGTGGCCAATGCACACCCTGTCGCGAAGGCACGGGTTGGCTATACCGCATGGTGAATCGCATCGAAACCGGTAAAGGTCATTACGAAGATTTGGACAAGTTGGTGAGCGTGAGCAATAACATTCAGGGTCACACGATCTGCGCGCTCGGCGATGCGGCGGCCCTGCCGGTTAAGGCGATGATCCAGCATTTCCGCGCGGAATTTGAATATCACATCGAGCACAAACATTGCCAGGCCGGTCCCGGCAGCATGGTTACACAAAGTCCGAGGCTCGCCGCATAAGATGATCAATCTGGAAATTGACGGCAAGCCGGTGCAGGTCGAGCCGGGCACCATGGTGATCCAAGCGGCGAATAAGCTAGGCATCGCGGTGCCGCATTTTTGCTACCACAAGAAGTTGTCGATTGCCGCCAACTGCCGCATGTGTTTGGTGCAAGTTGAAAAAGCGCCAAAGCCGTTGCCGGCTTGCGCGACGCCCGTTGCCGAGGGAATGAAGGTCTATACCCATTCCGACTACGCGGTGAAAGCACAAAAAGGCGTGATGGAATTTTTGCTCATCAACCATCCGCTCGATTGTCCGATCTGCGATAAGGGCGGCGAGTGCCAATTGCAAGATCTTTCCGTCGGTTATGGCGGCAGCAATTCCCGCTATGACCAAGATAAGCGCGTGGTTGAACACAAAGACCTCGGGCCGCTGGTGTCCGCCGTGGAGATGTCGCGGTGCATTCATTGCACCCGCTGCGTGCGCTTTGGCGAAGAGATCGCCGGGGTGATGGAACTTGGCATGATTGGCCGCGGTGAACACGCGGAAATCATCGGCTTTGTCGGCAAGACCATCGATTCCGAATTGTCCGGCAACATGATCGACGTGTGCCCTGTCGGCGCGCTGACCAGCAAGCCGTTCCGTTACGCGGCGCGCACTTGGGAGCTGTCGCGTTTTCAATCCGTCAGCCCGCACGATGGCTTGGGGGCAAACCTGACTGTCCAAGTGAAGCAGAATAAAGTTCTGCGCGTCGTGCCGCGAGAGAACGAAACGCTCAACGAATGCTGGCTGGCGGATCGCGATCGTTTTTCTTACGAAGCGCTCAACTCCGATCAGCGTCTCACACGTCCCATGATCAAGGAAGCGGGCACCTGGCGCGAAGTCGATTGGCAGACGGCCCTTGAATTCACGGCGCGCCATCTTAAGCGCATCAAGGCCGAACATGGCGCGCAAAGCATCGGTGCCTTGGCTACGCCTCATCAAACGCTGGAGGAATTATACTTACTGCAAAAGCTGATGCGAGGCCTCGGCAGCAACAACGTCGACCACCGCCTGCGTCAATCGGATTTCAGCCTCGATCATAAGCTGCAAGGCGCGCCGTGGCTTGGTGTGAAAGTAATCGAGCTGAGTCAGCTTAACAGCGCGCTGATTATCGGCAGCACCTTGCGCAAGGATCATCCGCTGATCGCTCAGCGTTTGCGGCTGGCGTGCAAGAAAGGTCTAGCGCTGAATATTCTTCACGCGGCGGACGACGATTTGCTGATGCCGGTTGCAAACAAGGCCATCGTAGCACCCAGTAAAATGCCCGGGATGCTGGCGCAGATTGTCAAAGCAGCGCTTGAGCGACAATCTAGCGGCGCTGCGCCCGCGATGGACGTGACGCTCGCCGATGTTGTGATCTCGGACTCAGCGCGATGCATTGCGAATAGTTTGCTGAGCGGCAACAGTAAAGGAATTTTCCTCGGAAATTTCGCGCAACATCATCCTCACTACGCCCATCTGTATGCATTAGCTACAACCTTAGCGGGCGCAGTGGGTGCTAGTTTTGGCGTGCTCGGCGAAGCAGCGAATAGCGTTGGTGCGCACATCGCCGGTGCGGTGCCATTCGCTGGTCCGCTCGGCGCTGAAGTGTCATCAGGACTCAACTCCGCACAAATGTTTGCATCGCCGCGCAAAGCCTATGTGCTGTTAGGCCCGGAGCCGGAGTTGGACAGCCATAACCCTGTGGCAGCGATGAAAGCCATGACCGGCGCGGAGTTCGTCGTCGCGCTAAGCAGCTTTCAGCATCGCGCAAGTGACTACGCCCACGTGTTGCTGCCCATCGCGCCATTCACTGAAACCGCAGGCACGTTCGTCAACACGGAAGGCAGCGCGCAGAGTTTCCAAGGTGTGGTGAAGCCATTGGGCGAAACGCGCCCTGCTTGGAAAGTGCTGCGCGTGTTGGCAAATTTGCTGGATTGCCCGGACTTTGAATTCGATTCCGTCGAAGCGGTGCGTAACCAAATCAGCCCGCATCTCTCCAACGCGATTGTCAGTAGCCTGAGCCATACGTTCGTGCCGATTGTCCTGCAGCAAACGGTGCTAATCCCCGCAGAGCAAGCACTGGAGCGCGTCGGCGAGGTGCCCATTTATCAGCTTGATGCGATCGTCCGGCGTGCGGCAAGCCTGCAGCAAACGCGGGATGCGGGAGCACCGGCGGCGGCGATGAATCGTCGCGTCATGGAAAAAATGGGCATCCACGTTGGCGCAAGGGTGAGCATCAAGCAGGGATCCGGCGTGATTACTTTGCAAGCGCAAGTCGATGACGGCTTACCTGATGGGGCGGTGCGCGTTGCTGCTGGACATCCGGCAACCGCCGGGTTGGACGCGATGTTTGGCGCGATTAGCGTGGAGCCATGCGCCTAATGATCGCGCTGCAAAACATGCTCGGCCCGTTGTGGCCCCTAATTTGGATCGTCGCAAAGATCCTGGTGATCGTGTTGCCGCTCACGCTGTGCGTCGCGATGTTGACCTACTTTGAGCGTAAGGTGATCGGCTTCATGCAGGTTCGTATTGGACCAAACCGCGTCGGGCCGCATGGCTTGCTGCAGCCGTTTGCCGACGTGCTGAAGATGCTCATCAAAGAAATCATCATTCCGTCGGGCTCCAGCAAGGCTCTTTTTATCCTCGCGCCGATTCTCTCCCTCGCGCCCGCGCTGATCGCATGGGCCGTGATTCCCTTCACCCCCGAAGCCGTGTTTGCCAACGTCGACGCCAGCTTGCTGTTCATCATGGCCGTGACGTCCATGGGCGTGTATGGCGTGATCGTTGCCGGCTGGGCGTCGAATTCCAAATACGCTTTCATCGGCAGCCTGCGTTGTGCGGCGCAGATCGTATCTTACGAAATCGCCATGGGTTTCGCCTTGGTGTGCGTGATCATGGTGTCGAGCAGCTTGAATCTGGTCAAGATCGTCGAGGGCCAGGGCCAAGGAATGTTTGGCGGCAGCATCCTGTCGTGGAACTGGATTCCGCTGTTCCCGATGTTCATCGTTTACTTCATCGCCGCCGTCGCGGAAACGAACCGTGCGCCGTTTGACGTCGCCGAAGGCGAATCCGAAATCGTCGCGGGTTTTCATGTGGAATATTCCGGCATTGCCTTTGGCCTGTTCTTCCTCGCGGAATACGCCAACATGATTTTGGTTTCCGCGTTAGCCGCGCTCATGTTCCTTGGTGGTTGGCTGGCGCCGGTGCGCAACAGCGCGCTGGAGCAAGTGCCGCTGTTGAACTGGCTGGTGTTGCCCGGCATGCATTGGCTGTTCCTAAAAATCGCCGTGCTGCTGTTTTGCTTCCTGTGGTTCCGCGCGACGTTTCCGCGCTACCGCTACGACCAGATCATGCGCCTCGGTTGGAAAGTGTTTATTCCCCTCACTATTGTTTGGCTGGTGGTGGTTGGAGCTTGGATGCAAACACCCTTTAACATTTGGAAATAACGATGGGCGCCGTTAGAGAATTTCTTGGCAGTCTGACCTTGGTTGAGCTTCTGAAAGGCATGAAGCTGACGGGGCGACATTTTTTTGAACGCAAAATCACCGTTCAATTCCCCGAAGAAAAAACGCCGCAGTCGCCACGCTTTCGTGGCTTGCACGCGCTGCGCCGTTACCCCAATGGCGAAGAGCGCTGTATCGCCTGCAAACTCTGCGAAGCGGTATGTCCGGCCCTGGCCATCACCATCGAATCGGAACAGCGCGATGACGGCACCCGCCGCACGACACGCTACGATATCGACCTCACCAAATGTATTTTCTGCGGCTTTTGCGAAGAATCCTGTCCGGTGGATGCCATTGTCGAGACCCACATCTTGGAATACCACGGCGAGACACGCGGCGACTTGGTTTACACCAAAGAAATGTTGCTCGCGATCGGCGACCGCTACGAAGAACAAATCGCAAAGGATCGCGCCGCCGATGCACCGTACCGGTAAATTTATCGATGCATGCCTGGAGAGGCAATACCAGTGCGTCGCTCAGGGGATGTGCTGCCAGGAGGCAATATCCATGCGGTTTGTAGCGTGGTCATTCTGCCACTATTACATCGAGTGAGTTTTTGAAATGAACCTCGAAGTAGGGCTTTTTTATTTTTTCTCAGCCATCTTAGTGTTGGCGGCGCTGCGCGTGATCACGGCGCGTAATCCCGTTCACGCTGCGTTGTCGTTGGTGCTGGCCTTCTTCACGGCGGCGTGTTTATGGATGATGCTGCAAGCGGAATTTCTAGCGATCACCTTGGTGCTGGTGTACGTCGGCGCGGTGATGGTGCTATTCCTATTTGTTGTGATGATGCTGGACATCAACATCGATCAGTTGCGCGAAGGCTTTTGGAAATATTTTCCGTTGGGCGCGACCGTCGCGGTGCTGATGGTAATCGAAATGGTCTTGGTGGTTGCCCAGCGCCGCTTCGGCCTGGAGAACATGCCCGCGCCCACGAGCAAGGCGGCGGACTTCAGCAACACGGCGGAACTGGGCCGCTTGCTCTATACGGAATATGTTTACCCGTTTGAACTCGCGTCGATAATCTTATTGGTGGCCATCGTCGCGGCCATCGCGCTCACGTTGCGCCGGCGCAAAGAAACGAAGTATCAAAATCCGGCAGAGCAAATTCGCGTCAAGCGTGCCGATCGGATACGCATAGTGAAGATGGCCAGCGAAAAATCTCCAGAGAAGCAGACCACGCCGCAATGATTTCCCTCTCTCACTATCTAATTCTTGGCGCAGTGCTGTTCGCTATCAGCATAGTCGGCATTTTCTTGAATCGCAAAAACGTCATTATTTTGCTTATGGCGATCGAGCTGATGCTGCTCGCGGTGAATA